>WRME01000044.1 GCA_009777275.1 Oscillospiraceae bacterium | reverse complement strand
GTCTGCTGCAAGGGGCATGGGTTTTGGTGGTAGGCTGTAGGGTACGCACCCCTGTGCGTACCGTCCTAAATAAACATTTCGTGATTTTAGTGTATTTCGTGGTTAAAAGAAAACAAGCAGCAAATGCGGTGACCGTAATAAAATACTAATCAGGACTTGACAAATTAATAACTCCCGACTATACTAAAATCATAGTTTGATATAGTCGGGAGTTGTTGTGTGTGTATATAAAACGTGCAGTTGAAGAATCTGTCTTGAAAATCTCTAAGACATTCCCCGTTTTATTGGTGACGGGGCCTCGTCAAGTGGGGAAAACCACCCTGCTCAAACGGTTGGCGGGTGAAAACCGCACCTATGTTTCCCTTGACGACCCGGACAGCCGCAATTTGGCGAGAACCGATCCTGCGCTGTTCATGCAGCGTTTTACGCCGCCTGTGCTGATTGACGAAATCCAATACGCCCCGCAAATCCTGCCGTATATCAAAATGAGCGTGGATAGGTCGGGGAAGAAGGGCGAATACTGGCTTACAGGCTCACAGGCGTTTCACATGATGAAGAATGTCAGCGAATCCCTCGCAGGACGGGTTGGCATTGTGCCGCTGCTCGGCCTATCCGGCAGTGAAATAGACACACAGCCATCGGAGCCGTTCACCACATCACCCGAGCGGTTGATGCTGCGATTAAAGCAGGTCAAGCAGATCGGGCTGAACGAAATCTACCAACGCATCTTCTGCGGGGCTTTTCCTGCTCTGTATGACCGGGAGACAGCGCCCGAATTGTCTGATTTTTACCGAGCCTATATCAACACCTATCTGCAACGGGACATCAAGGATCTATCCCAAGTCGCCGATGAAACCGCCTTTTACAACTTTATGATTATTGTTGCGGCAAGAACCGCCAAACCTGTTATTTACGAAGAACTGGCCAAGGATGCGGGCATCAGCCAGCCGACGGCAAAAAAGTGGCTGTCGGTCTTGGTGTCCAGCGGTCTTATTGCGTTGGTACAGCCTTACCACAATAATCTGCTGAAACGTGCTGTTAAAATGCCGCTGATGCACTTCCTTGACACGGGGCTTTGCGCCTATCTGCTTAAATGGGGCAACTCTGAAACGCTGGAGCGTGGTGCGATGTCGGGTGCGTTCTTTGAGAGCTATGTGTTTTCAGAAATCTATAAAAGCTATCTTAACGCCGGAAAGGAGCCGCCGCTATTCTATTACCGTGATAAAGAAAGGCGTGAGATCGACCTGCTCATTTATGAAAACGGCACACTCTATCCTATCGAAATCAAGAAAGCGGCATCCCCAGGCACTGAAGCTGTAAAAACCTTTCAGGCGCTCAGTCCCGTAACCACGCCCGAACGATTCGGGCAGATGGAGCAATACAAAACCGAAATCGGCAACGGCGCAGTTATTTGCATGGCGGGCGATCTGCTGCCTGCAGACGCAAAGAACTGGTTTGTTCCGGCATGGTTGATTTAAACACCCCCTCAATCATCCCCATTTGCAAACGTGACCGCACTTCGATAAGCTGTTAAATATCGGCGGTTTACCTTTTCACCGGATAATTCACAATCAAGGTCGTACAGCTCATCGCCGTCACGCCCGAATAAATCCTCCAAACAATATATGCCCAGCGAGGCAAGCCGATTCTTTGCCGCCAATCCAACCTTTGGGGCTTTACGCAAATCCGTGATCTTCCCTGTTTCACGCCGGCGTTTGCGTATAAGCTGTTCGATCGCCTCTTCTGTGCCTGTTCGGGCTTGCAGTTTTATGTATTTTCCGAGTTTTTTGCGTAAAAACTGTATCTCCGACACAAGATCGACATATCTGTCGTATATATAGCTGATTACCAGCAAATTCGGAGATTCGTCTTTTATATTGGTTATGTAAATATGACCGCTGTCTTCGAGAACTTCCCGTATAAATATATCACGGTCTTTTTTCTCTTCTGATTTTTGCCTGTATTTTAAGCGGTTAGCTTTCCTTTTTCGTTCCTCCGCTTCAATGGATCGCCAGTAATCCGGTTTTAGTTTTTCAAAAAACGGACACTTCTTTGCGATACAATCATGCGATTTCACAAGTGTTTTCGAGAGATAACCACGATGTGTCAGTATATGGCAGTAGGCAATAGCATTGCTAAGATTCGCACGACTTCCATTGATAAACCGCACTCCCCAATATTTATCGTCCATCGCTATAATCCTCCATTATCCACGGTATGCACCCCGCTTTTTGTTCTCTTTTAACCACGAATTATTTTCTCTTAACCACGAAAAGACACTAAAACCACGAAAGGTTTATTAAAGTTTATTAAGGACGGTATGCACGGGGGTGCATACCCTACTATAATTTCAAGCCCCTGCCCTCTTTGGCAAAGAGGGTGCCCTCGCAAGGGCGGGTGTTTTTCTCTGTGGTTATCGCAAACCCTGTGTATCCCCTTGCCTCTCCCTTTGGGAGAGGTGTCACGCCGGGGCGTGACGGAGAGGGCGGCATTTCGTGGTTTTTCCTTTTTCGTGGTTGAAAAAGAATAACAAGAATAAAAAATAAATGCGGAATTTCTCACCTTTGCATAAATTTCCACTTGTATTTTCGGTTTTGATATGATATAATAGTAACATAGTTAAGCAATAAAGCTTTCTGCCTTGTATCTCGTCAGTGCGGCGTTATTAATCCAACAAGTTAATAAAGGGAGTCTTGACTCTTTCGGCGGAATTGCAGACCTCCCGCTTAGGCGGACGTTGGGAGCGCGAAGTCGTGAGGAGGACACCCACCTGTCTTTGACGGGTTATAAAAGTCGTACAACGGCAAGGCGGTATGTTTTTAAAAATCAGCGGTTAGGAGCTAATAGCTCTTGACCGTTATTTTTTCACTGTACACAATTCTGCATTCTTAATTCTGCATTCTGCATTGAAACATTCTGCATTCTTAATTCTGCATTCTGCGGGCGAACAAAGTTCGCCCCTACATTCTTAATTTTTAATTCTTAATTGCATTAACGTCTCTTTTGCTATAGAACAAGAATCCCGCTGTGGTGAGCAATGCCGCAATGGCCGTTAATATAAGCATGACGGGCCATTTTATTTGATCCATCGGCAGTTGGGGAACGAATCCCATGGGAGTGAGGTTGGCAAGCCAAGACGGGAACAGGTCAAGTCGGCCGAAGAATATGACCATAAAGCTAAAGGCAAAATAGCCCCAGACAGCCCCTGCCGCTCTCGGAACCAATCCTATTATAAGCACAGCAAGACCAATCATAACCCACAAAGCAGGAAGATAGGCAAGGTTAGCCCGCATGAGAAAGGACAGCGATAACTCCGACCAATCCTGCAGCACATATCCGCCCATCGAATAAAGCCCGAAAATGAGCGACAACTGCAAAATCACCGATGCGGCAAAGGAAATACCGACAAATCCCGCCAGATATTTTTTGCGGCGGACGGGTGTTGCCAACAGCAATTCGGAGCGTATATCCCGCTCCTCGTGCTTGAGTTTTAGTATAAACATCAACAGCGGGACGGCGGTCAGCATACTCATCATGTTTATTATCATAGAAGAAAACAGCTCTGTTATGGTATATCCCGCCGAACTAACGGCGGCTCGCATAAATTCTACCGTCTGTTCGGGCGACATTCCCTCTGCAAACTCTACACCCGCAGGGCCCAGAATCAGCTGCTGATACATATCGTTATGGGCGATAAAATCGTCTATTCCGCCGAATATTGTGCCGTATGATGCGGCAAGCATAACCATACCTGCGATCCACACTATCAGCGATGTTTTGAGAAGCCGCAAGGTTAGCCCGAATGATGTCTTTATCCTGCCCTCAGACCGTCCTTGACGGGCGGGAATGAGACCCCGATCAATATCACGGGAGAAGTTGAGCCTGTACGCAATTGCGGTAATAACGGCGGCAACACATAGCATAACTGCAACGGGCCACCAGTGATTGCTCATATAAGCCTCCGTCCGCATAACAAGACCCAGCGGACTTATGAGCGAGAGTATCTCCATAGCCGAATCTATATCACCCGGAACACGGATGATATAAAAGATCCCCAGCGCCGCAAAGGAGTACCCCATTGCTCCCCGTGAACTTGAAGAAAGCTGGCAGAACAGTGCCGCAACGGCGGCAAAGACCAGACCGATCGCCCCTAAAGACACGCCCCAGAGCATAGAGCCGACAAAGCTCATCGACTCGTCACCTAACACAAACATACCGATCGCAATTAATACCGACATAACAGCGTTTATTATAACGGCGGCAATCATAGCGGCGTTGAGGTTGGCAAGTCTTCCTATCGGCAGTGAACGGACAACCTCATACCGTCCTTTTTCTTCATCCGCACGCGTATGCCGCACTATGAGAAATATGTTCATCAGTCCGACCGTCAGCGCCGTAAATAGCATCATAAAGTTTGTGTAGAGCGGGCCGAATGTTTCGTAAAGAGCGGCATAGGCCGGTCCTATCATAAAGACCATAGCGGGCAGTTCGAGCATGGGCATGAGCGATTCGAGACTTTCTCCGCTGATCGCCGACCTCATCCCCGGAACAAGGCCCACCACCACAAAGACCAATGACAGAATCCATATGCTGCCGATAATACGTTCTCGTCTTAGTATAAATCTTGTCAGCAGCATAGAGTTTTCAAAATTACCCTTCATAACCAACACTCCTCTCTACTACGCCTGATGGCTCTGTTTGTAGTGCTGCATGAATAGATCCTCCAAAGACTGCGGGGTACTTTCGGGCTTTTTGATTCCAAGTTGGTCAAGGGTTCCGACCTCTACCAACTCACCCTTTATAATAATGCCAACCCTATCGCAAAGTCTCTCAACCTCCGACATTATGTGGCTTGAGAGAAAGATGCTCTTTCCTTTGTTCTTTTGTTCTAATACACATTCCTGGAAAACCTGCTCCATGAGCGGATCAAGACCGCTGGTAGGTTCGTCTAAAATATACAAATCCACATCGGATGCAAAGGCCGCTATAAGCGCCACCTTTTGCCGATTTCCCTTTGAATAGGTTCGGCATTTTTTAGAGGGGTCAAGGTCAAAGTCTTTCACCAGACGCTCTCTGAGCGTTTTGTTATGGGTTCCACGCAGATTTACAAAAAGGTCTATGACCTCTCCTCCCGTGAGATTAGGCCAGAGATTAACGTCTCCCGGAACATAGGCGACATTTCTATGTATGAGCGCGGCATCCTTCCAAGCATCCTTGCCGAAAATCTTCGCCTCACCCTCGCTTGCCTTTAATATGCCCAGCAGAATACGGATTGTCGTGGATTTTCCTGCTCCGTTGGGGCCTATATAGGCAAAAACCTCGCCCTCGCCGACAGAGAGATCGATCCCCCTGAGCGCATTGGTTCTGCCGAATGTCTTTGACACATTGGTTATCTCCACACTATATTTCATTGCATGCTTTCCTCCTTGTAATTGTTCATTGTTCATTGTTCTGCATTCTGCATTCTTAATTCTGCATTGATATAACTGTCAACTGTCAACTGTCAACTGTCAATTGTCCGTCATTCTTCCGGAATGACTTAGCCTGTAAGCCGGGTTCTGTTTACACGGCAATCTATCTTGGCGGTACGTCGCCGTAACCGCTCCTGCCACCCGTCGAGAGCGCCGGACAAGCGATAACCCCTCGGTCGGTGTTGCATCGGATAGGGTTTACATGGCCACACGGTCTCCCGTGTGCCGGTGAGCTCTTACCTCGCCTTTCCACCCTTACCTCGCATCAGTATAGATGCGGTAGGCGGTATATCTCTGTTGCACTAAGCCCTAAAGTCGCCTTCGGCTGCCGTTAGCAGCTATCCTGTCCTGTGATGCCCGGACTTTCCTCGCCCGAATACGAGCGCTGCCGCACAGCTAAGTCATTCCGCAAGAGCTTGAAATTTCAAGCCCTGTAGGGTACGCACCCCCGTGCGTACCGTGGTTACCGCAGCAGCGGGTGTTTTTCCGCAATTACACATTATATGCTGTGGATGCGGTTGTGCCGCCCTTTCCGGTCCAGTTGGTGTGGAACATCTGACCGCGCGGTTTGTCGATGCGTTCGTAGGTATGGGCTCCGAAATAATCCCGCTGAGCCTGGAGCAGATTAGCGGGCAGACAGGCAGAGCGGTATCCGTCGAAATAGGACAATGCGCTTGTAAAGGCGGGGACGGGGACGCCGTTTGTCATGGCTGCGGCGCAAACCCTACGCCAACCGTCCTGAGCCTGTGTCAGAGCCTGATTAAAGAACGGATCGAGCATCAGATTGTCGAGTTCGGGGTTTTTATCAAAGGCTTCCTTGATGTTTGACAGGAAGACCGAACGTATGATACATCCCTCACGCCAAAGCATGGCAATATCTCCGTATTTCAAATCCCAGTTGTAGGTTGCGGCGGCGGCACGCAGCAGAGCATAGCCCTGAGCATAGGACACGATTTTTGACGCAAACAATGCGTTGCGAATATCCTCGATAAACGCCTTTTTGTCGCCTGTAAACCCTGCTGATGACGGCCCTTTCAGTATCTTTGACGCTCGCACACGTTCATCCTTGATTGCAGACAGACAGCGGGCGTAAACGGCTTCACCTATGAGGGTCAGGGGGATCCCCTCGTCAAGAGAGGCTATGGATGTCCACTTGCCTGTGCCTTTTTGTCCTGCTGTGTCGAGTATTTTTTCTACAATAGGCCCGCCGTCCTCATCCTTAAAGGCAAGAATGTCACGGGTTATTTCTATAAGATAGCTATCGAGAACCCCTGTATTCCATTCCTTGAACACCTCGTGCATTTCATCGGAGGTCATGCCGAGATACTCCTTCATAAGGAAGTATGCCTCACATATCAGCTGCATATCCCCATACTCAATACCGTTGTGTACCATCTTAACAAAGTGTCCCGCACCATCGTTGCCAACCCAATCGCAGCAGGGGATGCCGCCATCGGCTTTAGCCGAAATAGCGCAGAATATAGGCTTAACATGGGGCCAAGCCTCGGGTGAACCGCCCGGCATTATGCTGGGGCCCTTGAGCGCGCCCTCTTCACCGCCCGAAACCCCCGTGCCGATATAGAGCAGTCCTTTTGATTCGACATATTTTGTGCGGCGTATAGTGTCGGGATAGTGAGTATTGCCGCCGTCTATGATAATATCTCCAGGTGACAGGAGGGGAATCAATGTCTCGATAGTATCGTCAACAGGCTTGCCCGCCTTTATCATAAGCATGATCTTTCTCGGAGCGGCAACACTATCCACAAGCTCCTTAAAGGAATATGCGCCTATGACGTTTTTGCCCGCCGCTCTGCCCTCCACAAACTCGGTAACTCTCTCGGGATTGCGGTTGTAAACACACACCGAGAACCCGCGGCTCTCCATGTTCATAACCAAATTCTCACCCATTACCGCCAATCCAATAAGACCTATGTCCGCTTTTTTCATCTTCATTTCTCCTTTATATTAACGTACTCCTATAATACACCATAATGCTATCTATTGCAATATGGAAATTATATTATTAACAAAATAAAAATATTTTCGTAAAATTCATTGACAAATTGTATATAATCTGTTATAGTTTGTACATAGTATCCACAAAAATTTAATTTGGAGGTAATTGTTATGTTGGTTAGGTCAGATTTAAAGTCAAACGCAAAGGTTCAAATTAAAGGAAGTATAGGAATTTTGTTCGTGTGTTACATATTGATGGGCTTGATTACGGGTACGATGCTCGGTTCTATTCTAACGCCTGTTTTGTATCTATCGCTGTGCATGATATTCCTTAATTTGACAAAAGGCGTGAAACCCGAAATAGGCGATCTGTTCAAAGGGATGAATCTCTTCGGCACTGCTCTAATCCTGCAAATTATCACCGGTTTTTTCGTATTCCTGTGGTCGATACTGTTGATAGTTCCCGGAATCATAAAGGCAATATCATACTCCATGGCTCCCTTTATTTTAGCCGAAAACCAAGATATGACAGCCTTTGAAGCCTTGAACGAAAGCAAGAGAATTACCGAGGGTCACAAGATGGATCTGTTTGTTTTGGGGTTGTCATTTATACCGTGGCTCTTGCTGGTTGGCGTCACCTTTGGTTTGGCGGCAATTTATGTAACACCGTATATGTTCGCAACCTTCACAAATGCGTATAACGTTATTAAAACTCAGCCTGAAGCGGTTAGCCAATAAAACCGGATCAAGCTCCTTTATGAAAAGCTCTCCTCCGATATTAGCGGCGGAGGGCTTTTGGTTTTTATCAATAAAAGATTTGTGTTGCGTTTGTCACAGGTTTATGGTATACTGTTATCAGAATCGTATGAAAGGAGTTCTTACAATGGCTAAGACAGCAATTATCAATGTTCGTACCGATCCCGAAATAAGGGAATTTGATTTATACCGTGAGATTCCGAATGAAACCACTATTGCGGCAATGAAAGAAGCGGACGACATCATAAGCGGGAAAATAGAATCAAAGTCGTACTCATCCTTTCAAGATATGCTTGCAGATGCACTTGAAGATGAAGAGGAGGGTTAATCTTTGCTTGAATTAAAACAAACCTCCCAATTTAAGAAAGATTTGCGGCGCATGGCAAAACGTGGAGTAAACATGACTTTGCTTGACGAGGTCATTTCATTATTGAGAACGCACCAACCGCTTCCTGCAAAATATGAAGACCACCCATTGACCGGTAATTGGAAAGATCATCGAGATTGTCATATACAATCAGACTGGATTTTGATTTATAGAATCGATGACAACGCACTGATTCTTACCGCAACTCGAACAGGAAGCCACAGCGATTTGTTTTAATCGTATCTCCATATAATATTAATATAGCGTGTATTTATGCCACAATACACATATCGGAGGTTTTATATATGAATTATAACAATCCCAAAATCGGAATCAGGCCGGTTATAGACGGACGGCGGGGCGGGGTTCGAGAGTCACTGGAGACGCAGACGATGGGCATGGCGGCAGCGGCTGCCGAGCTTATCGGAAGCTTGCGTTATCCAGACGGAACTCAGGTTCAGTGCGTTATTTCGCCCGTTACTATCGGAGGTGCCGCCGAGGCCGCCGTCTGCGATGAATATTTTGCAGACAAGAATGTCTGTGCTACCCTATCGGTAACCCCCTGCTGGTGTTACGGCAGTGAAACCATGGACATGACACCCCACACCCCAAAAGCCGTGTGGGGATTCAACGGTACCGAGCGTCCGGGAGCTGTCTATCTTGCCGCCGTTATGGCCGCTCATGCTCAGCGGGGACTTCCAGCCTTTGCCATATACGGCAGAGAGGTGCAGGATGCCAATGACACCTCTGTTCCCGATGATGTTAGAGAAAAAATACTGCGGTTTGCCCGATGCGCTGTGGCGGTAGGGCTGATGAAAGGGAAATCGTATGTTTCTATAGGCTCTGTGTCTATGGGGATTATGGGATCATTTTTGGATCCGGGGTTTATGCAGAAGTATCTCGGTATGCGTTCCGAGTGGGTGGATATGAGCGAGATTATACGCAGGATGTATTTTAACATATACGACCGAAACGAATATGACAAGGCTCTTTCTTGGGTAAAGGCAAACTGCAGAGAGGGTATTGATCCAAATCAAAACCCGCACACAAGGGAGCAGAAGGACAAGGCATGGGAGACGGTTGTCAAGATGACACTCATATGCAGGGATATTATGCAGGGCAATCCCACCCTTGCCGCAATAGACCGCATAGAGGAATCTATGGGAAGAAACGCTATCTGCGGAGGATTCCAGGGACAGCGGCAGTGGACCGACTTTATGCCCAATGCCGATTTTACAGAGGCTATACTCAACAGCACCTTTGATTGGAACGGCAAACGCCCGCCAACCATATTCGCTACCGAAAACGACAGTCTCAACGGAATCTCTATGCTCTTTACCCATCTGCTAAACGGACGGGCGTCTGTCTTTGCCGATGTCCGCACCTACTGGAGCCCCGATGCCGTTGAGCGTGTGACAGGAACAAGACCGAGCGGATATGCGGGTAACGGATTCATCCATCTGATAAATTCGGGAGCCGCCGCCCTTGACGGGGCAGGGGTTCAGCAGGATCAAAAGGGCGAATATCTTATGAAACCATGGTATGATGTAACCGAAAAGGATATACAGTCCTGTCTTGCAGAGACGACATGGTGTCCCGCAAATCTGCAATATTTTAGAGGCGGCGGATTCTCTTCGCGGTTTGTAACAAGGTCTGAAATGCCTGTCACAATGCTCAGATTGAATCTGATCGATGGGTTGGGTCCCGTGCTGCAGATAGCCGAGGGTCATACCGTTGTATTGCCGGAGAATGTTCACAAAACGCTCGATGACCGTACCGACCGCACATGGCCGACCACATGGTTTGCTCCGAGACTTACCGGAACGGGAGCCTTTACCGATGTATACAACGTAATGTCGGCATGGGGGGCAAACCACGGAGCCTTTTGCTACGGACACATAGGAGCCGATCTCATCACGCTTGCCTCCATGCTGCGGATACCTGTCGCCATGCACAACGCCGAGAGTATATACAGGCCTCATTCCTGGGCGTCATTCGGAACGCAGGATCCCGAGAGCGCCGATTACCGTGCCTGTGAAAAATACGGAGCGTTATATAAATGAGAAATATAACAATTCCCGCCTATGCGAAGGTTAATTTGTTCTTGAACATAGACGGCATTGACGATAACGGCTACCATCTTCTGACCACCGTGATGCAGACCATAGATCTGCATGATACCGTCACGGTTGAAGCGGCGGATGGCGGCATAACCGTTACCTGCGATGACGGGCGTATACCGTCCGATGAGAAAAACATATGCTACAGGGCGGCCGAGATTTTTTTAGCCCAAAACAATCTTGACGGAGCAAGGATACATATAGAAAAAAGAATCCCGACAGAATCGGGCATGGGCGGGGGAAGCGCAGATGCCGCTGCGGTTTTGCGGGGTCTCAACAGCCTTTGCGGCAGTGTATACACAGATGAGCAGCTTTTGTACATGGGCGCTAAAATAGGGGCCGACGTCCCATTTTGTTTGATCGGAGGAACCGCTCTCTGCCGAGGAATCGGTGAGGTAATCACACCTATTCCTGCCCTGCCGCAATGCAAAATAGCAGTGATAAAGCCCGCCTCGGGAATATCCACAAGGCAGGCCTATGAAAACTACGACAAGAATCAATACAATCGGTATTACGATGCTGACAATATACTGCACGCAATCAAAGAGGGGGATATTGAAACCATCGCAGCATCTATGCGTAACTCGCTTGAGGATGTCTGCGGACTGCCTGAGATAGCCGCAATAAAGGAGTATCTGCTGAGCCGAGGGGCGGTCGGAGCAATGATGACCGGGAGCGGCTCTGCGGTGTTCGGGATTTTTAAAGACACCCCTCTACCGTCTGCCGATCCTTTGCCACCACTCGACAATGGCGAACCGTACTTCGTATTTGGGATTTGATTTTACTATCTTGTCCTGCTCGGAACTCAGCACATCGGAAATGCTCTTGCGTGACGATGACGCAGGAACGCAGAGCGGCGGATATAACACGCACCACCAGTTTTGACCCGATCCGCTGCCTATCGTCACCCGCAGAGCGTCATAATTTCCCGCCGGAAAGGTTAGATTGTCATAGGTCCTTGTCGGGAAATACATATTTGTCATGCCAACCTCAACGCTGTAGTCTATCCCTTTTTCGGCAAGCAGTTCCTCCGCCGTTTTGCGGACGGCATCTATCGCCTGCTGAGCCTGTCTGCCTGCATCGCCGAGATCTTCGGCATTGTCAAACATACCCCGTGTGTCGGATAAAATCCTGTCTCTAACCTCCTCTTTCAGCTCCTGATCCTCCTTTGAATCAGAGTTTGCCAGAACATGGAGACGCAAAACGCTCGAACGTATTTGGTCACATTCCTTCGCAAAAGCGCCCAGGTTAAAGGTAAGTAAAGAGATCGCCACGCCGATAATTACCGCCAATTCAATTTTTTTCATGGTCACATACCGCCTTTTTATTTGATATGCTAATTGTTGACGGATGTTTTGTTGGTTATGCAGACAATGGGCGATTTTTTAACCACGAAAAGCACGAAAGACACGGAATACCGCCCTCTCCGTCACGCCACGGCGTGACACCTCTCCCAAAGGGAGAGGCAA
>WRME01000043.1 GCA_009777275.1 Oscillospiraceae bacterium | reverse complement strand
TGGGAACGGCGAATACCTTAGTTTTTATGAGAGGAAAGGGTATAATAATACGAGAGCCGTCGGTGGTGGCCGTCGATACGAGAACGATAAAGGTTCGGAGTGTCGGTCAGGAAGCCAAAGAGTTTATCGGCAGAACGCCCGGTTCTATCGTAGCGGTCCGCCCGCTCAAGGACGGAGTTATAGCCGATTTTGATATTGCTACAAGTATGCTCAAGGCATTTATCAAAAAGGCGCTTAACAACTCTAAGCTGATAAAACCGCGGGTAATTATATGTATACCATCGGGCGTTACCGAGGTTGAACGCAGAGCGGTCAAAGAGGCTACCGAAGAATCCGGAGCCAAACAGGTTTCTATAATAGAGGAGCCTATGGCGGCGGCAATCGGAGCGGGTCTGCCTGTTGAGGAGCCGACGGGGAACATGATAGTTGACATCGGCGGCGGCACATCGGAGGTGGCTGTCATTTCGCTTGGGGGCATAGTTACCGCAAAGTCGGTTCGTGTCGGCGGCGACGAGTTTGATTTGGCTATTATAAATTATATCAAAAAGAAATACAATCTGCTCATAGGCGAACGTACGGCCGAGAATATAAAGATCGAGATAGGCTCAGCATATGAGCTTGAGAACGAATCTACCATGAATGTAAAGGGACGCAATCTGCTCAACGGTCTGCCTGAGAATATCGAAATATCTTCATCAGAAATAAGAGAAGCACTCAAAGACCCGGTTGCCACAGTTCTCGATGCCATCAAGGTAACTCTAGAAAAGACACCGCCCGAACTTTCTGCCGATATTATTGACAGGGGCGTAACCTTGACAGGCGGAGGAGCCTTGCTGCGTGGATTGGACAGGCTCATAGCAGACGAGGCTGGAATCCCCGTCCATATCGCACAGAATCCCATCGACTGTGTGGCGGAGGGAACCGGCAAGGTCTTGGAAAACATCGACAAATTGCACGATGTATTGTCCTATAACGAGTTTAAATATTAACCTGTAGGGTACGCACCCCCGTGCGTACCGTGGATACAAAAACGCCACGTTTATGCCAACGGATGACCAACGGGCGGCAGGTTGCCGCCCCTACACAGGATTGAACAAAGGACGGGAGTATGAAAGACTTCTTCACAAGTTTGAAATTTAAGATACTCTGCCTTGTGGCGGCGCTGCTGATAGGGCTTATGTTCTATGCCGCAGGAACAGGCGGGTTTTCCACACTGCCGTCCTCCATCTTGGGGGGGATAACATCCCCGTTTCAAAAGCTGTCCTCATCCATTTCGGCAAAGACAGGCAATTTTCTGTCAAAGTTTGTCAACGCCGAGCAGAACGAACTTGAGAACATCGAGCTAAAGGACGAGATCAGCCGTCTGAGAAAGCAGCTGGTAGATTACAGCAGGCTTTTGGATGAAAACGAGCAGCTCAGAGAGATACTGCAGATCAAGGAGATTCGTGATGATTTTGTGCTTACAGGAGCATCGGTTATCTCCCGTGATCCGAATGTACTCTTTAATTCCTTTACAATCGACAAGGGTCTCATACATGGCGTAAAACTCAATGACCCCGTCATCGTTTCGGGCGGTCTTATCGGCAGGGTTGACTATGTCGGCTCTAACTTTTCTACCGTTGTAACATTGCTCAGCCCCGAGATGAAGGTATCGGTCTATGAGATAAGCAAGGGTGAAACAGGAATCATAGAGGGTGACATAGCCTTAGCCAAAGACGGATTTTGCAAGCTTGTCTATATAGACAAGGATACGGCCATCATCCCGGGCGACATCGTTGTGACCTCAGGCTCATCTGCATCGGGACTGCTGCCGGGCGGATTGGTGGTAGGAACTGTGGTCAATATTACAGCCGAGGAACACGGCAAGACTGTATTCGCAACCATAAAACCCGTAGCCGATATAGACAATCTTAAAGGCGTGATTGTGATAAAAGACTTTGAACAGCAGCAAATGGATTTGAACCAAAGAATTGCGGGGGAATCGGGTGAGGAATAATAAAACCTAATACAAAAAAAACGGTAAAGCACCTGATATATTCTCTCTCGCTGCTGATATTTTATGTTCTTCAGACCACGCAGGGATTTATTGAATTAGGCGGAATCAGACCGATTCTGATTGTTCCGTTTGTCTGCTGTATTGCCGTATATGAGGGCATAACCCCGGGAGCCGCATATGCGGTTGTCGCAGGGCTTTTGTGGGATATATCATCACGCCGATTAGAGGGATTTTCTTCGCTGATACTGCTGGTCTGCTGTACAACGGCCGTACTCTTGACCATATATCTCATCAGGATAAACTGGTTTAATATGCTGCTGATAACCGCCGGAACCATGATTGTTTATTCGGTTTTTGACTATCTCTTCACCTATGCGATACTGGATTATTCAAACTCGTGGATGATAATCAGGGATAAAATGATCCCCATCAGCGCATACACAATAATCACCGCCTTTCCTATGTATATATATGTGCGTAAAATCCACGAGAAGTTTGTGGAGTGATCAATTATGAGATTTAACATGGACGACAGGTCGAAATCATCAGGAACGCTCAGGCGTCGGGCTATAGCCTTTATCATGGTTATAGTCGTGATTTTTTGTGCCTGTTGTTACAGGCTTATGCAGTTTCAGGTAGTGGGCGGGGATGATTACAGACAGCAGGCCGATAGGAAGATCATCAGTACAACCCCGATCAAGGCGCCGAGAGGGGAGATTCTCGATATTTACGGACGTCCGCTTGCCAAAAACAAGGTTGTGTTCAATATTATTTTCGACAGGGCGTTTTTGCCGCAGGGGAGAGAGAATGTCACCATACTCAGGCTTATTGATATACTCAGGTCGGCAGGGGAGGAGTGGATAGACACTCTGCCTATGTCAAAGAATCCTCCCTATGATTTTGAAGAAGGACGGGAGGCCGATATAGAGCGGCTCAAATCTAAAATATTGAGGGTGAACTCCTACGCTACCGCTCAGGATTGTTATGACACGATGAAGGAAAAATACAATCTGAATATACCCGAGGGTGCGGGCAATCTCGAAAGACTGATGATGGGCGTCAGATACGAAATGGAGCTGAAGGATTTTTCGCTCAACAATATATACACATTTGCGGAAAATATCTCGACAAATACATTGGCAAAAATCAGCGAACTTAATACAACGCTCCCGGGCGTTGATGTCGATGATGTTGCCACACGCGACTATGTCAACGGGAATATCGCATCTCATATTATCGGATTTATCGGGCCTATAGACGATCTTGAGCAGCTAAAGGCGGAGGCGGATCCGATAGCGGGACGTACTCAGAACTACAAGCTAAGCGATTTCAAGGGCAAGAGCGGGGTCGAGCTTGCTATGGAGAAGTATCTGCGGGGTCTTGACGGAAAGAGACAGGTTACCCAGAACGTCAGCGGTGAGGTGTTGCAGAAAACCACCGTAGAACCTCCCAGACCCGGCTGTGTAGTGACCCTTACTATAGACAGAGATTTTCAGCAAAAGACGCAGGATCTGCTCCAAACCCATGTCGATTGGCAAAAGAGCCATCGCAGCGGAAGAAACTCTAAGGGAGGAGCAGTAGCGGTAGTCGGGGTTAAAACGGGGGAGGTGCTGGCCCTTGCCAACTATCCGTCATATGATTTAGCAAACTTTAGAAACAACATTGCCGAACTCAACAATGATCCTCTCAAACCTATGATAAACCGATGTCTGTACGGGCTATACCGTCCCGGATCGACATTCAAGACGGTCATGGCTGTAGCGGGACTGTCCGAGGGGGTTATAACAAGACACTCAACCTTTAACTGTGCAACCTACAGATTCCACGATGTAGACTTTAGATGCCTGCGTGACCGTCATTCGGGTGCGGTTAGTCTTATGACGGCTATGCGATATTCCTGCAATGTGTATTTTTACAATACAGGGAATCTGCTCGGAATAGATAATATAAAAAAATACGCCAACGCCTGCGGACTTGGTGTCGATACAGGTCTTGAGCTGATGGGTCCGAATCCCCCCGGCAGGGTAGCCCATCCCTCCGATCCTATCTACAGCAGGGCAAGGAGCAACCCTTGGTATGCAGGAAACACCATACAGGCATCTATAGGACAATCGGACACGATGGTATCTCCGCTGCAGATGGCGGTATCGGTTGCGACCATAGCCAACAAGGGAGTTAGGATGAAATCTCATGTTATAAAATCGGTTCAGAGCTATGATCTGTCCGAAATGATATATGAAACAAAACCCGCCGTTGCAGAAAAAATAGACGCCGACGCCTCTGTTTTCGAGGCGGTAACAGCGTCTATGGTTGAGGGGTCAAAAAACATCACGGGCGTTTACGGTTTTGCAGATCTGCCATTTGATGTAGCGGTAAAGACAGGAACTCCCCAAGAGGGCGGCAACAACAAGTTCAACTCGGCTATAGTAGCCTTTTGGCCCGCAAACGATCCCGAGGTTGCGATGGCGGTCATGTTGGAAGAGGGCACCGAAGCCCGCCGCATTGTTCGGCAGGTCATAGATGCGTATTATTCCTCAAAAACACGCAGCGGGGGATTACCCCAAGATACAAATATACTGCTATAATCAATGCTTGAAATGGCGCATTCCCGTAAACAGCATAGCGATTCCCGCCCTGTTACAGGCATCGATGCTGTCCTGATCACGCAAGGATCCGCCCGGCTGAATTATAGCGGTGATTCCTGCCGATTCCGCTGCCTTAACGCAGTCGTCCATGGGGAAGAAGGCATCTGATGCCATAACGGCTCCCTTAGCGCGATCTCCGGCATATTTCAACGCAAGTTCCAGAGCGGTTATGCGGTTGGTCTGACCCGGTCCTATACCGACCGTTTGATTGCCGTTTATCAAGGCGATTCCGTTAGACTTGACGTGTTTTACAACCTTCATAGCAAATTCGAGCTGTTCGGTCTCTGCCGCTGTAGGCTGACGATCGGTAACGCAGACAACCTTGTCGCTGTCGTATAGCTCCGTATCAAGCCGCTGTACTAATATACCGCCCGTAACCTTCTTGCAATCGAGCATCTTTTGGCTGTTGCCCGCCGCAAGAGCGGGAAGTTTTAACAGACGTATGTTCTTCTTTTCGCAGAGTATCCGGAGCGCCCTTTCGCTATAGGAGGGTGCTATTATTATCTCAAGGAATATCTTGCTCATTTCGGCCGCCGTCTTCTCGTCCACCTCACGGTTGAGGGCGACAATCCCGCCGAATATGGACATTGTATCAGCCTCATATGCCGCCATATACGCCTGATAAATATCAGAGCCGAGTCCCACTCCGCAGGGATTGGCGTGCTTTACGGCAACGGCACAGGGTTTGTCGGCACCAAATTCTTTTATTACATCGAGGGCGCCGTTGGCATCGTTTATGTTGTTATAAGAAAGCTCCTTACCATGCAGCTGCTCTGCGGCCGACAGGACATTATCAGCATTAGAAACCTCACGGTAAAAGGCCGCACTCTGATGGGGATTCTCACCGTAACGCATTTCCTGCGCTTTTTCGTATGTCAGTGTCAGCTTATCGGGCAGCTCATTACCTGTGATTTCACGCAGATAGCCGGAAATAAGAGCATCGTATGCCGCTGTATGCTCAAACACCTTTGCGGCAAGGTAGAACTTTGTTTCTTTCGACACAGACCCGTTATTACGGTACTGTTCTATAACACTGTCATAGTCGTTGCAGTCTACAACAACACTGACGTCCTGCCAGTTTTTAGCGGCTCCTCTGAGCATTGTCGGACCGCCTATGTCGATGTTCTCTATAGCATCTTCCAATGTAACATCGGGGTTCAGGATTGTTTCTTTGAAGGGATAGAGATTTATCGCAACAACATCGATGGGGATTATGTCAAGCTTTTTTAGCTGATCCATATGTGCGGGATTGCTTCGCATGGCGAGAACACCTGCGTGTACATTGGGATGGAGGGTTTTCACCCTGCCGTCTAAACATTCGGGAAATCCCGTAATATCCGAGATATTGACAACCGGAACACCCGAATCCCGTATTGCCTTTTCGGTACCTCCCGTAGATACAATCTCAAACCCCAGCTCAGCCAAATCCCGTGCAAACCCGACAACCCCGGTCTTGTCCGATACGCTGATCAACGCTCTCTTTTTCATAAACATCTCCTACTTTCTTCTTTAGTCCTGTTATAATGTAAGTCCTCGTTTTGCCATGTAATCATTTGCGGTAATATATTCACCACGATTGATTTGATCAAAACCCTCTTTCATCATTAATGCCTGTTCATTTGTTAAAATATCCTCGCTGTCAAACGATATATAGGTATTCAGAATAGCATAAATTCTTGATATATCCGATTCGGGTATAAGTTCAACAATATCGTGTATCATTTTTCGTTCTACAACCATACATAACCAACTCCTTTAATATACATTACCCCTAAAATCAATGTTAGAAACATAAAGAACATCGTCCTTTATCTTGAATAGTATACGCATAGTTCCTATGCGAAGTCTTTTTTCATCAACATATCCTCTAAGTTTTCTAATATCACCTTTTGGCGGTTTTGCGGTCAATCCCTTAATAGCATTCATAACTATTACGGTTTGTTTATCGTTTAATTTATCTAAAAACTTTTCTGATTGACGTGATAGTATTATATCCACAAAAAAATCTCCTTTTAACCCTCAGTCCTCGAAAACATCGGCGAGTTTGATAATCATATCATCAAAGAGCGATGTTTTAAATTCGTGTATGATTTCCGATTTTTCCTGATCGGTCATTTTTTTGAGATAATAGTCCGGGAATACCGAATATATATAATCTAATTCATATCTTCCGTTTGTATGCAGATATACCTCTATCGAGCAGCTGTTGGTATCTACAAGCCAGTATTCTTTTATTCCGCATTGCTCGTACAGCTTCATCTTGTAGCCCTTGTCTCTGTTTGCAGTGCCGGGAGACAGAACCTCTACAATCAAATCGGGAGCGCCGTATACGCCGTCTTCCTTGACAATGTCTTTGTTGCAGACTATCATTACATCGGGGACAACCCTATCATTATCGGTGAGAAAAACATCAACATCATTATATGTCTGACAGGGTTTGCCTTTTAGATAGTTCTTGAAGATATTATAGATATTCCCCGCCGCAACATTATGTTTGACAGCGGCACGAGGAGACATTAATATTATCTTACCATCCAGCTTTTCATCCCATTGCTCATAATTATACGCAGCGTTGTTCATAATTTATTTCTCCTACACTATCACAGTTTTTCTGCCGCAGATCTCGATTCTGCCTTGGCAGAATAATCCCACAGCCTGTACCAACAGCGGATGTTCACATTCGGTCATAACCCTTAGTTGAAGACTTTGCGGGGTATCGTCATGTCTGACCTCAATGGATTTTTGCAATATTATCGGGCCTCCGTCGCATTGCTCATTAACAAAATGCACCGTTGCCCCGGTAATCTTAGCGCCGTATTCCAGCACAGCCTCATGTACCTTGATACCATAGTATCCCGCTCCGCAAAAGGCAGGAACGAGAGAGGGGTGTACGTTTATTACGGCGTTCTCAAAACGGCGGGTGAAGTTTTGGCTGAGTATGCTGAGAAATCCCGCCATTACAACCAAATCGCCGCCGGAGTTTTCAACCTCGTTGGCTATGGCATCGCTATATTCTTCTATCGAGCGGTAATCCGCTCTGCAAACAACAGAGCAGGCAATATCGGCAGACTTTGCTCGTTCGAGTGCATATACCCCCGGTTTTGACGAAATAACACGCACGATCCTGCCGTTAATCCTGCCGTCCGATATGCTGTCTATAAGAGCCTGTAGATTAGTACCGCCGCCCGAAACAAGGACTACTATCTTCCTCATTATAATCAATCCCTATATTCTTCTATCATAAATGATTCAAATATATCGCCTTCTTTAATATCGTTGAACTTCTCAAGCCCGATACCACATTCGTATCCGTGTAACACCTCTCGGACATCGTCCTTGAATCGCTTTAGTGAGCTTATCTTGTCTTCTACTATAACAATACCGTCTCGAACTATTCTGATAAGAGCCGATCTTGCCACCTTGCCCTCAAGCACATATGAACCCGCAATCGTTCCAATATCAGAGATTTTGTAGACCTGACGAACCTCGGCGCGTCCCAGTTGAACCTCACGCAGTTTTGGATCGAGCATACCCTTCATTGCCTGCTGAACATCCTCGATAGCATCGTATATAACCCTATAGAGCCTGATTTCAACATCGTCACTCTCAACGCTCTTGGCGACGATAGGATCGGGACGCACGTTAAATCCGATGATGACAGCTCCCGATGTATTTGCCAGCATAACGTCTGATTTTGTAACGGCTCCGACGCCGCTGTGGATAACCCTAACCCGTACCTCTTCGGACGAGAGTTTTTCGAGCGATTGTTTCATAACCTCGGCCGAACCCTGAACGTCCGCCTTTACAACCACCAACAACTCCTTTATATCACCCTGAGAAATATGGCTGAAGAGATTGTCAAGCGTAACCTTGGTAAATTCCTTGAATTTCTCCTCTTTTTCGCTGTGAATCCGTTGTTCTACAAGCTCCTTGGCAAGACGCTCGTTGAGGGCGGCGTTGAAAGAATCTCCGGCAGAGGGTGTTTCTCCGAGACCCGTTATCTCTACAGGCATAGAGGGACCCGCCTGTGTCACCGATTCGCCCGAATCGCTCATCATAGCCCGCACTCTGCCTATAGATGTTCCTGCTATAATAACATCGCCTATCTTGAGTGTGCCGTTTTGCACCAGCAATGTCGCTACAGGACCACGTCCCTTATCAAGACGGGCCTCTATGACCGTACCCTTTGCAAGTCTGTCGGGATTTGCTTTTAATTCTTTCATCTCTGCAACAAGGTTTATCATCTCAAGAAGATGCTCGATACCCTCACCCGTCACGGCCGAAACATTAACGCAGATGGTATCTCCGCCCCATTCTTCGGCGACAAGCTCATGCTCGGTCAGCTCCTGCTTGATACGCTCAGGATTTGCTCCTTCTTTATCTATCTTATTGATGGCCACAATGGTTGTGACCCCTGCGGCTTTGGCATGATTGATAGCCTCAACCGTCTGCGGCATTATACCGTCATCGGCCGCTACTACCAATATAGCAATGTCGGTGATAGAGGCTCCTCTGGCTCTCATGGATGTAAAGGCCTCATGGCCGGGTGTGTCGAGGAATGTTATCTGCTTTCCGTGCAGCTCAACCTGATATGCGCCGATGTGCTGGGTTATCCCGCCCGCTTCTCCCGAAACAACGCTGGCGTTGCGGATTTTATCGAGAAGTGAGGTCTTTCCGTGGTCAACGTGTCCCATAACAACAACGATGGGGCATCTTTCGACAAGGTTGGTCTCTTCGTCCTCTTCCTCACGGAACAGACGTTCCTCTATTGTTATAATAATCTCTTTTTCTACCCTGGCTCCCAGTTCTTCCGCAACAAGAGAGGCTGTGTCGAAATCTATGACCTCGTTGATGGCGGCCATAACGCCCAGCTTTACAAGACGCTTGATGACCTCTGGCGCCGCTACCTTTAGGCGTTCGGCAAGAACGCTTACGACTATCTCATCGGGGATGAGAACCTTGAGCTGCTGCTTGCGGGCTCTTTCGAGTTCAAGCCGCTGCATCTTCTGCTGTTCGGTCTCCTTTTTAGCCGAGAACTGCGCCCGGCCCTTTTGCGCCGATTTCTGATGTATCTTCTGCTTGTTCTTAAAGTTGTCATTACGGCGGAGCTGTCCCGTTCGTCCCGCTATTTCCTCATAACGCTCGTTGTATTTATCCAGGTTTACATGAGCGGCATGGGTATCGATGGTGCGGGTAACGATCTCTTTCTTCTTCTGCTCCTGTTTTTTCTTTTCGGTCTTTGCCGGAGGAGTGTTTTTAGAAACCGGCGGAACTGCATCCTTCTTCTCTGTATCCTTACCCTGTTCTTGAGCTTGTTCAGGCTCTTTTTCAGGCTCTTTCTTGACCGCCTCTATAATCGCCTCTGCATTCGGTTCGAGAGGAACGGCCGCAGAAAAATACGAATCAAAGCTCTTGACCTGATTCTTTGCCGTAAAGTAGTCTAAAACAAGACTTAGTTCATCCTCGGTAAGGGCGGTCATAGACTTTTTCGCGCCGCCTAAGCTATCGTCAAGCAGGGTGATTATATCCTTGCTCGGAACATTTATGTCTTTCGACAACTCGTGTACCCTATATTTTATCGTCATATAATTCCTCCGGTAACAATTATGGTGCCGCCGTCATGGCGGGTGGTTTTGTTTACACCTGCCCCAATATATCATCGTATATCTGAGCGGGGATTTTTCCTCTAAAGCTGCGTTCCAGCTTTTTTTGTTTCTTTGCTTTTTCGGCGCAATCGGTGATTTTGCAGACATATGCGCCTCGTCCCGGCAGTTTTCCGCCGCCATCAATGCCATAGAGCATATCGGATGAACGGACGATACGAATAAGCTCAGACTTAGGTTTCATCAATCCGCAGGCAACACATTTTCGCAGCGGAACCGAGCCCGGCATCAGGACGGCTCCTCAGGCTGGCTGAAATATCCGCTTTCGGGATGTATGTCTATCTTAAAGCGGGTGAGTTTTGCGGCAAGTTTTACATTAATACCCTTGTTTCCGATAGCCAGTGAAAGCTGATGATCGGGAACCCTCACCGATGTTACACGGTTTTCCATGTCATGTATATTGACCTCGACAACCTTGGCGGGTGCTAAAGCCCGCTCGATAAAGAGGGAATCGTCGTCGCTGTATTCAACCACATCTATTTTTTCACCGCCGAGTTCGTCTATTATGTTCTGCAGACGGCTGCCCTTGGAACCGATACAGGCGCCCACGGGATCGACATCCTCATCCGATGAAAAGACCGCTATCTTAGAGCGTATCCCGCTCTCTCTCGAGATAGCCCTTATCTCGATGATACCCTCGATAATCTCAGGAATCTCAAGCTCGAACAGACGCTTGACAAAGTTTTTGTGCATCCTGGTGATCTTCATAACAGAGCGGCGGTCATCACCCGAAATATCGCTGACATATACCTTGACCAAACCTCCGGGACGGAATCGGTCACCCGGCATCTGCTCATTCTTGAACAGATCGACCTCCTTGCCGTCTATGTCGAGAACAACGCTCCCGTCCAGCTCTTCACGCATAACCGTTCCGGTAACAATGTCATACATCTTTGACTTAAACTGTTCATACATCTGTCCCCGTTCGGCCTCTCGTATGCCCTGCTTGATAACGTGCTTAGCGGCCTGAGCGGCTATCCGTCCGAACTGTTTTGTGTTGAGCGAAATCTCTACAGTATCACCGACCAATGCCTTTTTAGAATGTTTTTTGGCATCGTCTATGTGAATCTGGTTAGCGGTATCCTCAACCTCATCCACCACTGTTTTGACAAGGGATACGTTAAACTTCTGCTTTTCGGGGTCTATTGTGACATTGACATTCTCGCATCCTCCGCTGTCTTTTTTCACGGCAAGGGCAATGGCCGTCTCGATCTTCTCAATAAGTGTGCCGGCTGTGAGACCTTTTTCTTTTTCTAAAATCTCCAGCGCTTCAAAGAACTCGTTATTCATTCCGTTAATTCCTCCAAATCATCAGCGGCCTTTATATACGATGTATCCTTTATCGCAAACTCAAGCTCGCCGTTCCCCCCATATAGAGAGGTATCTATTTTTAACTGTCCGTTTTCATGGGACAGCAAAATCCCCGTATAATCTCGTTGACCCTCTACAGCCCGTATGAACAGGACCTCCACCGCTCTGCCGACATAGGCATCCAAATGCCGCGGTTTTTTCAGTCTGCGTCCGATTCCAGCAGAAGAGACTTCCAATATATAGCTCTGCTCTATAGGATCATGCTCATCGAGAAGTTTGTCGAGCTTTCGGCTGATATACTCGCAATCATCAAGCTCAACGGGACGGTCACCATCAATAACCACCCGCAGGAACCAATCGGAACCCTCTTTTTCCAGCACAAGATCCCACAATATCAGCTGCCGGCTCTCAACAATCGGGAGAGCAAGCTCTTTTACCAGAGAAATATTGTTTTTCCCCATACCATGTCCTTTCGGCGACTACAGTCTCAATACAATCGAAAGACCGGATTTTTCCGGTCTTTCAGTCAAATTCTTAATCTTACAATGACAGTATAGCACGCATGAATAAAAAAAGCAATAGGGTTTTGAAAATATTTTGGGGGAGGGGTCTCCCGTTGTCAAACATTTGGTCTATTTTAGATTTAAGAAGTTTATGGTAATGTTAAGCGCTATCGGATTTTCTGATTTTAGGAGTGGAGCGTAGCGGAACGGAGAAAATCAGAAAATCCGTGCC
>WRME01000042.1 GCA_009777275.1 Oscillospiraceae bacterium | reverse complement strand
AGAGGGTGCCGCCGCAGCGGCGGGTGTTTTTCCCCGTAGGGTATGCACCCCTGTGCATACCGCCCTATACAAACCCTGTGTGTCACCTTGGCTCTCCCTTTGGGAGAGCTGTCGGCGGCAACGCCGACTGAGAGGGCGGGTAGGGGCGGCAATCTGCCGCCCGTGGTTATCACGGGCGGGTGTTTTTCCCTTTTCGTGATTTTCGTGTATTTCGTGGTTTCGTTCCCCCTCACATCTCCTCAAACCCGAATTGGTCGTCTTGGTATACGAGTTTGTATTTTTTGCCCGCTTTTATCCTGCCCTCGAGAATCAGTTCTGAGAATGTATCCTCTATTTGTGAGGTTATCGCGCGTCTGAGCGGACGGGCTCCGTAGCTTTCGTCAAACCCCACTTGGGCGATCTTTTCAACGGCCGAATCATCGGTTGTCAGGTTGATCTCCAACTTCCCTGCCCTGTCGATAAATTCGGACAGCATCTTGACTGCGATCTTCTTTGTGTCGTCCTCGGTGAGTTTGCGGAAGACGATAATGTCGTCAACACGGTTGAGAAATTCGGGACGAAACTCCCTCTTGAGTTCCGACATGATTTCTGATTTGTCGGTCTCGTATTCTTTGGCTCTGTCCGGTTCACCCGATGCAAACCCCAGTGTCTTGCGGTCGCTGAGCAGTCTTGCTCCCGTGTTGGAGGTCATAATTATAACGGCGTTTTTAAAATCCACCTTTCCTCCGTGTGAATCGGTCAAGATTCCTTCATCGAGAATCTGGAGAAGAATGTTGAAAACATCGGGATGCGCCTTCTCGATTTCGTCAAACAAGACCACCGAGTATGGTTTGCGGCGGATTTTTTCCGAAAGCTGTCCCCCTTCATCAAACCCCACATATCCCGGCGGCGATCCGACAATGCGTGAAACCGAGTGCTTCTCCATATATTCAGACATATCCAGCCTCACGAGTGCGTTTTCGTCCGCAAACATCGCCTCTGCCAACGCTTTGCACAGTTCTGTTTTACCCACGCCTGTCGGCCCTAAGAAGATAAAGGAGCCGATCGGGCGCTTTTCGTCTTTGAGACCGACACGGGATCGCCGTATAGCCCTCGAAACGGCGCCGACTGCCTCATCTTGGCCGATGACCCTCTTGTGCAGTATCTTCTCAAGGTCGAGAAGACGCTGGCTTTCGCTCTTTGTTAGCTGGACGACCGGAATCCCTGTCCACATCGACACGATTTGGGCGATCTCGTTAGAGGTCACCTCCCCTGTTTTGCGGGCGTTTTTTTCATGCCATTCCTGACGTATCTTGTCAAATTTCAGCTTTGTTTCTCTGTCAAGGTCACGCAGTCTTGCGGCGTTTTCAAAATCCTGCGCATTTATGGCCGCAGATTTTTCTTCGCCGATGCGTTTCAACTCATCCTCCAGCTCCTTTATGTCGGCGGGAGCTGTAAAGGCTCTCAGCTTTACTCTTGATGAGGCTTCATCAATAAGATCTATCGCCTTGTCGGGCAGGAATCGGTCGGAAATATAGCGGGTAGACATTGTAACGGCGGCCTTGATGGCATCATCGGTGATCTTTATTTTATGATGGGCCTCATATTTATCCCGCAGTCCCAGCAGAATCTTGATTGTATCCTCCTGTGACGGTTGGTTGACCATTACAGGCTGAAACCTCCGCTCAAGCGCCGCATCCTTTTCGACATATTTGCGGTATTCATCCAGGGTGGTCGCTCCGATTACCTGCAGCTCACCCCGTGCAAGCTTGGGCTTGAGTATGTTTGCGGCATCGACTGCTCCCTCCGCCGCTCCCGCTCCGATAATGGTGTGCATTTCATCTATAAATATTATCACGTTGCCTGATTTTTGAGCTTCGTCTATAGTATCCTTGATGCGTTCTTCAAAATCTCCTCGGTATTTTGCACCCGCAAGCATGGCGGTAAGGTCGAGAGAGACGATCCTCTTGCCCTTGAGTATCTCAGGAACCTCGCCTGTGATTATTTTTTGTGCCAACCCCTCTGCTATAGCGGTCTTGCCGACACCCGGCTCTCCGATAAGGCAGGGATTGTTTTTTGTCCGCCGAGAAAGGATCTGTATCACCCTTTCTATCTCCTGACCCCGTCCGATAACCGGGTCTATAGCGTTGTTCTTAGCAAGATCGGTCAGATCCCTTGAATATTTATCGAGGGCGCCTTTGCCCTGCTTTGCTCCCATTGGATGATGACCCAGCCCGCCCATAGGCTGAACGCTCTGCGGTTTTATATTACCGCTCCCTATCTCGCCTGTTGTTTCGTTGATCAGGTCGCCCGGATTGATCCCAAGCTCCTGCAGGAATAGTATGCCGTAGCTGTCGGCTTCTTCTAAAAAAGCCAGCAGTATATGCTCGGTTCCGATATAGTTGTGTCCCATTCGCTGAGCCTGTATCGTAGATTTTTCTATAATACGTTTGCTGCGTGGGGTAAAGTCGTTGGCGCTGAGATTTACAGGCTCTCCCTTGCCTACAACATCTATCAGCTTTTTCTCGATAATATCGGGAGTCACCTTTCTTTTATGCAGCAGCGATGCCGCAACTCCGCCCGTCTCGGCCGACAGCCCGAACAGAATATGCTCGCTCCCTACACAGGTATGACCGAGTTTTGCGGCCACCTCTATCGATTTGTTTAAAACTCCGTTTGCTTTTTCTGTGAATCCGTTGAAAATATACATTTTATATTTTACCCTTTCCTAAAAACTCTCTTACTACATCAGCTCTTTTTTTATTTATCTCTTCGGGTGAGAGTATTGTATCCCCGCAGAGATGAGCAGGTGATGCCATAACGGTCAGCCTATCTATATCCCTCTCGGAGATTCCCATGATCGGAGCCCCCAATCTCAGCCATGAGGATAGCTCCATAAACTCATCGAGCGGCATTACCCTTGCGTATCTCATTATACCGTAGTTGCGGAAGATCTCGTCCTCATACCGATCGTTCTTTCTCATCCGTTCTCTTGCCGATTCTTCCCGCTCCATTATTTGATTCACGACCGTATCGAGCTTTGATACAGATTCGATTTCAGAGATACCGAGTGTTACCTGATTGGATATGCTGTACAATGCACCGCTGACCTTTGTGCCTTCACCATAGCTACCCCGAACGGTTAGCCCCAGCTTGCCGATAGATCCTGTGATAACGGGTATAAACTCCGCCTTTTCGAGAGCGGGCAGATGCAGAATGACCGATGCTCTCATGCCTGTTCCGAGATTTGTGGGGCAGTTGGTCAAAAATCCGAGATTCTCGTCAAAGGCATAATCCAGCCTCTGGTCAAGAATGTCGTCAATCTTATCGGCGGAAGAGAGCGTCTCACCCAGAGCCAACCCCGGCAGTATATTGCATATTCTCAGATGGTCCTCTTCACCGAGCATGATGCTCGATGTTCTGTCATGCGATATGGCAACAAACCCGCTATCCTTGTCAAGCTCATGGCTGATCAGCTTTTCTTCAACCAGCATGGCCGCTTTTATATCGCTCAACTCGTTCATGGGATAATATTCAAAAACCCCCGGCGCCGCTTTTTCAAGGGCGGTCTTGACAAGAGAGATCAGCTCTTCCCTCTGAGAAAGGTTCATGCAGCCGACAAATGGGTATCTCTTGAGATTGCGGGCAAATCTCACCCGTGTGCTGACAGCTATATTATTCATCACTTTGCAGCTCCTTTATTTCATCACGCAGCTTTGCAGCAGTCTCAAAATCCTGCTGTGATACACAATGGTCGAGTTTTTCTTGGAGTTCTGAGATTTTTCTCGACTTTCTTATCTCTTCCGAAGCTGTTTTGGGTATCTTGCCTGTATGCTTTACACTGCCGTGCATTTTTTTGATATACGGCTTTAGCTCGTATTCAAAACAGGAGTAGCACTCATCGCATCCCATCCTGCCCTGATCCTTTATATGATCGAGGGTGTATTTGCATTTGCCGCATTGCTTTTGTATCTTAGCAATCGGAGGAGCGGATGTGTCGAACATCTTTGCGAAAAAGTCCCCCATCCCAAACCCAAGCCCCTCTGCTATAGATGAAATCCCCATGTTTTCAGCACATTCTCCGCAAAGATAATATGACCCCGCCTTGCCGTTAATAATCTGCTTGTAATGGGTTGTTGCAATATTTTGTTTGCAATTTTCACATATCATTATATTTGCCTCCTCTGATGATTTTTTGCAACCCGTGTAACCACGGATGACCGGGGGCGGTCATCCCTACCGACCACCAAAATCCATATTCCTACGGAGTAGGAGGGCGTTTCGGGGAAGACCACCCCGTCAAACACTATCGCAACTTTGTTGCGAGTGTTTGCCACCCCTCCCCAGAGGGGAATGATGCCAATTAACAATGTACAATGAACAATGGACAGTTACGGGGGACTGAAATTATAGAAATCTAATTCTATTTTTGTCAGCAAATCTATATTTACAATAATTGTCAATTGTTCATTGTCAACTGTTAATTGTAATGGTAGGGGCGGCAACCTGCCGCCCGTGGTTATACGGGTTGTAGGGACGAACTTCGTTCGTCCGTGGTTATACGGGTTGCGGTAGGGTACGCACCCCCGTGCGTACCGTGGTGTTACCACAACCCCGTGTGTCACCTTGCCTCTCCCTTTGGGAGAGGTGTCACGCCGTGGCGTGACGGAGAGGGCATGTAGGGATGACCGCCCCCGGTCATCCGTGCGTACCGTGTTCATCATGGAATGACGGAGAGGGCATGACCTCTCTAAAACCCCTGTTTTTGTTTGTATAACAACCTGTTTTTTCAAAAAAATCTATCTTCCTTATATCCTTTAACACACCCTCGCTGGTTTACATAGTATGTGTTGTAATCTAAAAGAAGGAGGGTCAACAATATGTCATGTTGTAATGGTGGGTTCTTTGGCGGTAACAACAGTTGCTTGTGGATAATCATAATCTGCGTAGTTCTCTTCTGCTGCTGCGGAAATAGAGACGGATGCTGCAGAGATAACTGCTGCTAAAGACATCTAATGGCGTAACAGCCATCTTCACACTCCTGATTGAGACATAACACCCTTAAAAAACACAACTCCGGCATAGGGGTTGTGTTTTTTTACAGCGATAAACTACCCTATAGCTACGCTCCCGCCGTGGCTTTCTTTATATATGGTCTCGAATGTCTTTCCGTCTGTGGAAACACTGTAGAACAAGAGTGCGTAATTGTCCGATGATTGCAGGATGTAGAGCATATCCCCTGCTTTGTTTATGATCTGGCTCGTTATATGCGGATAGCTGTTGTTTACTAACATCTCGGTATCGGGGTCGTCAAGTCTCGCCTTGTATAATCCGTGGGCTCCGTCAAATTCGTTCTGCCTATTGAATTTTCCGTAATATATCCATCCGTCGCTGATGTTAAAACTCAGAATGTCGCTCTGCAGTCTTTGCAGCTCCATGGTCTCGATGTTGTATCGGTAAAATCTGTTTTCAAACTCTCCCTTTGCATTGTTGAGCAGTGTGCAGAAGTAGTAGAGATCCCCGTCATGGTAGGTAACATTGAATATCTCAGGATTGGTTTCGATGTCATTCAGGCTGCCTATCTGCTTTTTACCCGAGCCGCTCAGTCTCATTCTAAATATATTGTAGTTATCCCTGTCATAGAAATATATCCGTTTATTTTCCACGGCAAGCATGACAAAAAATCCGCTCTGTCTTGCCAGGGTTCTTACATCAGAGCCATCGAGCTTCATGCTGAATATATGAGAATCAGACCCCTGCTCCCCTACCGAATATACAACCGAATAATATATACGCTCTCCGTATATATAGTAGAGGCAGATTCTGGGGGCGCTTTCGTTTTTGTACACAAGCTGGGTGCCGCTTCCGTCGGATTTTACCCTCATCAGAGCGGAATGGGACACCTCTCCTGAATCGTCCTTGATGTTATTGATAAAGTATATATAATCTCCCGATACACTCAGCGATATTGCAGACATATCGCTGACCATGACCGCATCTTCAATGCCTTGTTGACCTGTTGTTTTGTATATATTTCCGTCTTCTCCCCCCGGCATGGGTTTTATAAAATATGTCGTGTCTTCACTCTGCACCGCAAACCCTGAGTTGATTATATTCGAGTTGGTGTTGCCGATATGCGGATCTTTATCCGCTCCCATCCACCAAAAAAACAGGACAGACACACCTGCGGTTATTATAATCTCTAAGAGTATTATCAGAAGTTTGTATTTTTTATTGCTGCTCTTCTCGGTCGTCTTCCTGCCCGCCGATTTCCTCCTGTGTTTCCCCTTTGCCATCATCCTCACCGTCCTCTATCTCTACCTCTATCTCACCCTCACCCTCATCGTCCTCTATCTCCGCTATGCCTTTCTTGCGGTTCTTCTTGTTCAGCGCTTTTCTGTCTATTTCTGCGTACATTTCGGCACATTCGGGTGTTTTGGCGTAGAGCATGAGATATTCGTCCGAGTGTTCGGCCTTGATCTTCATTCGTATGATCAGCATTATCAGCAAAGAGGTTATAACCAGCAATGCGGCAAGCATCTGCGATACACGCAGAGTGCCTGTACCGAGTATCAGACTATCCAGCCTCAGCCCCTCTATAAAGAACCGGCCCAATCCGTAAAATGCCAGGTATGACAAGAATATTTGCCCGTCATACCGTCTTTTTTTAGAAAGGAAATGCAGCAGGACAAAACCTAAAGCGCACCATAGCGATTCATACAAAAAGCATGGGTGGACAGGCTCTGTAAATCCCGGAGCCACTCCCCCGTTAAGCGCCATGATTTCACGAAAGTTTGCAGACAGATATTTAGTGATTGCTTGACCGGACATTCCCCACGGCAGAGTGGTGTTGCTCCCGAATGCCTCTACATTAAAGAAATTTCCCCATCTTCCTACAGATTGTCCTATCAAAAACCCTATTGCAACAATATCAAACATGGGCATTATCTTAATCTTATGTATCTTCAGCGCTATGATACCAAGGCCGAAAGCGCCGATTATAGCGCCGTATATAGCGATGCCGCCCTCCCAAATGCGGAAGACGCGTGTCCAGTCTCCCGAAAAATCGGATAGGTTGAATAGCACATAGTATGCCCTTGCTCCCACTACCGCTCCCACAAGTCCGAGACATATGGCGTCCATCGACTTGTCAAAGTTTATTCCGAATCGTCTGTGATTCTTGTAAAAGTAAAAAAACGCAAGAATAAAGCCAAGGGTTATGAGCAGGGTGTAGTATCTAAACTCATACCCAAAGATGGTAAAGGCTATCTTTGATACCTCGAATTGTATCCCAAGTCCCGGAAATTCTATTGTATTAACCATGTTTTTCTACCCCTCTATCGGTTTGATTATTGATATAGAGCTATACTCTGTATTGATCGCCCAAAAGAATTTGTTGACATCATCGATGTTTATATTTGCCGCTGTCTCTATCCTGTCGTATATCGATGTGTCTGAAAAATGCGCCAGAACAAGATTGTTGGCCACAGACTGTACGTTGTTAAAACTGCGGACCATATCGCCGTACATTCTGCGTTTTACGGGGCTGAGTTGGTCCTGAGTAATCTCTTTTATGCTGCCGATAGCCGTCTTTATGCGATCGTAAACCAGCTCAGGGTTTTTAGACTCCCCTCCGAATACCAGCATGAAATATCCGTCACCCCGCATTACATCGGCGGAAAATCCCGAATTTATCAGTCCCTCGTCATACAAGGCACGATAGAGAGGAGCGGACGGCCCGATCAGGATCTTGAGAATAGCCTCGTAACACAACTCTGCCTTTATTCCGTCAAGCCCGCCTATCGGAGCAAGTTTTATCCCTGCGGTAAATATAGGTATGGATACCTCGAGCCTTGCCTCAAGAATCGGAGTTTTTACATGGGGAGGCTCATCATATTCCGCTCTGGTTATAGTGATTTTTTCTGATTCGCTCAGCTTTTGGTCAACCGTCTTCATGGCAGAATCTATATCAAAATTCCCTGCTATGGCAAGAATCATATTACCCAGGTTATAGAATGTATTGTAACAGTCGAAGAGCAGTTCGGGGGTGATTTCGGCTATAGACTCCTCGGTACCCGCTATATCTGCGGCAATGGGATGGTTGACATACATAGCCGTAAGAAGCCCGAAGAAGGAACGCCACTCAGGGTCGTCCCTGTACATCTGTATCTCCTGCCCGATTATCCCCTGCTCCTTTTCTACCGTTTCTTTTGTAAAATACGGCGAACTCACAAAGGACAGCAGGTATCCCAGCGATTGCTCAAAATTGTCGGTGGTTGAAAAAAGATAGCAGGTGCGGTCAAAGGAGGTAAAGGCATTTGCAGATGCGCCCGTCTTGGCAAATAACGAAAAGGCATCCCCCTCTTCGTTTTCAAAGAGCTTATGCTCAAGAAAATGTGCTATACCATCCGGCACAATGGTAAAATCGTTGCTCTTGCCCGTCTTGAACGAGCGGTCAACAGAGCCGTATTTTGTCCCGAATAGCGCATATGCACTCGAGTACCCCTCCATCGGATAGAGAAGAACGGTTAGCCCCGACCTATGCTTTATCTGCCTATAACTCTCATTGATTCGGGTGTTTTCAATACGGGTATTAGTCATTTAAATACATTCCTTCCTGTGTGAGGACATATACGGTATCCTGTTTTATTGTGTTGGCGGCATCCACAATGTCGGCCCTGGAAACACCTGCGATATGTCTGACCATATCCTCGGGGGAATCCTGCAATCCTAATATAATCTGACCCAGATACCAGTTTTCGAGGCTCGCTACCGAATCTCCGATGGTGTTGAGGGAGTTTTTCAGACTGAGAGCCGCTTGGGACATTTCGTCATCCGTAAAGCTATCAGACTTTACAGATTCCAGCTGGTTGAGAATCTCTTCCCTTGCCCTGTCGATGTTGGCATCCTCAACGCCGCAATCTACCATCAGTATGCCTTTTGATATATCAAACCTTGCCGCACAGTAGTAGCAGAGACTGAGCTTTTCCCGAACATTTACGAAAAGCAGTGAGAATGGTGTGCCGCCGTATATAGCGGTCATAAGACGGAGCGCATACGACTGCGGTGACTTGGGTTCTACGCCTGTTCTGAATCCCAGTACCATCTTGGATTGGGTTACATTCATTCGGTCTGTGTGGCAGATTTCTTTTGTATCGCCGCTGACATGGCTTTGCGTAATGTCAACGGGATTCCGCAATACCGATTCAAAGGCCTGCTTGAATATGCCCTCAACCTTGGAGCTGTCTCCGCATCCGATAAAGAGTATCTCTATCTTGGCTGTTTCTATCGCCTTATGATATGCGGCGGTTACCTGCTCGGCCGTCAGGCTCTTGACCTCATCGGCATTGCCGTATTTGTTTATGCCATAGGGTTCCCCGCCGAACATTATCTCAACCATGCGGTTTATCGCATAACTTCTCTTGTCGTTTATCTCGCTCTCGATCAAATCTACAAGATTGTTTTTCTCCAGTTCAAGCTCCTTGGGGTCAAACCCGCCGTCCACAAATGCGGGACGCAGTAAAGCTCCCGACAAAATCGACGCCAGTTCCCCGGTAATCTTTTCACCCTCAAGGGTATAGGCATCATCGATACCGGTTGCGGCAAGGCTGAGTATCTGATTGTCGCCAACCTTACGCACATCACCCTCAAGCGCCGCGCCGTACAACTCGTCCAGCCTCCTTTGCAGCATGGAAAAGTCCGGATAATCCTCACAACTCTTTCTAAGCAGGAATGGAAGGATAGCATATACCGAAGCGGTCGATTGGTCAAGAGGAAGTATGAGATTCACGGTTATCCTGTTTACCTTAAATCTCGGTGAAACAACGGTACCCAGCGATATTCCGTTTGATATAACCTTTGATACGAGAGATGACTCCATAATAAAAACCCCCGATGTATTTTAATCTATTGTAACACGCATATAACCGATTATTGTTAATATTGTTTTAATTATGGGAATTTTACTCTAAAATATACACCCTCTTCATAACAATAGGTTCGGAGGGGAATCCGTTGTCGTCCCGCTCGATCTTGAGAAAATCGTCGACTACATTCATACCCTCTATAACCTCACCGAATGCGGCATAGTCGCCGTCGAGATGGGGACGGTGTTCATACATTATAAAAAACTGACTGCTTGCCGAATTTTTATCATCGGTTCGCGCCATCGAAACGATCCCCCGTCTATGCTTGAGAGCATTACTGCGGTATCCGTTTGTGGCAAACTCACCTACTATGCTGTCGGCTCTCTTTCTGCCCTCGACAAGGGCGGGATCCCCTCCCTGCGCCATAAAGTTACCGAATTGGTCATCGATAACACGATGGAACATAAGTCCGTCATAAAATCCGCTGTCAACAAGATTCAAGAAGTTTTGCACCGTTATCGGAGCATACTCAGGATAGAGTACCATTGTGATTTTGCCGCCGTTCTCCATCTCGATGCAGACCTTTTCGCCTACCGCATCCTCGCTCTTTTCACGGCATCCGGCAAATACCAACAGGCAGATCAAGATAATCGGGATAATTTTAATAACATTTTTCATTTTGGTTTTCTCTCCTTTAATATTTGTTTTCACCATATCCAAGATATATCGTATTTTTGAATGTGTTGATCCGCAGTGATTATAGGTATCTTTTCGATTACAGATGTTGCAATTATTATTCTATCGAAAGGATCCCTATGTATAAACGGCATACCAACAATCTTTTGTATATATTCTTTTTTTACAGGCAAAAATACAAATCCTGTATTTTCGGATTTTGTGATCAATTCTTCAAGATCCAGTTCTATTTTATTTATAGAAATTTTTATCGCTATTTCCCAAAGCGAAGCAATTGAAATGTATATAGCATTGCCGGGATTCAAGATTTCAAACTTAACCTCATCGGAAAACCTGTCTTTTTGCTTAAAATACCATATCAAGGTATGTGTGTCCATCAAATATTTCATTGCATATACTCCATCATATCTTCGAGAGGTTGGTCAAAATCATCAGCCATCCAAATTTTATTCTCCATGCTTCCGAATGATTCGATCCTTTTTCTTCTTATTTTTTCCTTTTCTTCTTCAATGTTAAACTTAACAATTTCTTTTACAATGATACTAATTGCTTGTAATGTGTGATTAGGAAGTAATTTTATATCACTAATCAATTGTTCTTTTACAGACATATCTAATCTCTCCCTTCGTAATAAAGATTCTCTCCTCGTTAATATTTATACAACGATGCTTTTAAGAATCCGTCGTCGTAATTGTCCATATAGTTAAAGGCATTCCCCGTTCCTATTGCAACACAGCGAACGGGATTATCCGCAACCTTTACGGAGGCATTTATTCGCTCGGACAAAAATTCAGGCAAGCCTCTGAGAAGCGCTCCCCCTCCGGTAAGTACAAGACCGTCCCTGTATATATCCCCCACAAGTTCCGGAGATGTACGCTCGATAACATCCTTTACCGCTCTGCATATAACCATGACAGGCTCAAACAATGCCTCAAAAACCTGAGTCTCATCAATAACAACACTTCCCGGCAGTCCCGCAACAAGGTTTCGTCCCTTTACCGTATATGTGTTTTCGGGTGACGGGTTGTACATATTCCCCAGTCTTATCTTGATTTCGGAGGCTGTCCTGTCCCCTATCATAAGTTTGTGATTTTGCAGTACATATTTTTTCAACGCCCCGTCAAGCGCATTGCCCGCTGACTTTACCGATGTTTCCGCAACAATCCCGCATAAAGATATAACCGCAACATCGGTAGTTCCGCCGCCAATGTCGGCTACGAATCTTCCTATCGGCTTTGAAATATCAAGACCCGCTCCGATTGCCGCTGCTATAGGCTCCTTGACAAGATAAACCTCACGGGCTCCTGCATAATTGACGGCATCTATCACCGCTCTTTTTTCAACCTCGGTATTAACGGAGGGTATGCAGACGGCAACCCTCGGCTTTAACAGCATACTGTCACAAACCCGCTTGAGTATGTCCTTTATCATTATCTCGGTAAGCCTGAGATTTGAAACAACCCCGTCTTTGAGGGGGTTAGTCGCAGTAATATACTCCGGAGTGCGTCCTATCATGCGATAGGCTCTGTCCCCGAATGCCACAACGGTATCGGTACGGTTGTTTACCGCCACAACAGACGGCTCCTCAAGCACAATACCTTTACCGTATACATATATAATTACCTTTGTGGTACCCAAATCGATACCTATGTCAAATTTAGCCATAACATCTTCCCTATTTTCATACAAGGTCAAGGAATCTCATCAATATTATAAAAAATATATTTAAGGCAATAATAAAACCTGTTTGTAAAATTTTTATTAATTCATTCTTATTCATAAGAATATTCTTTGCCGTTTCGCCGATATTATTTATTGTCGTTTTTTCGCACCCATGAAAAGGAAGACCACCCCGCCGCTGCGGCGGCACCCCCCCCCCGAGGGGGATAGGGGGGTGCATACTATTATTTTCCAATCCCCCCCCGGGGGGGGGGG
>WRME01000041.1 GCA_009777275.1 Oscillospiraceae bacterium | reverse complement strand
GTACGCTGCCCCCTCCCCCCGTGGGGGGGGGGCGGCCGCCACAGCGGCGGGGTGGTCTGCTGCAATTGACAATTTACAATGAACAATGTACAATGTATGAGGGCGTGTAGGGATGACCGCCCCCGGTCATCCGTGGTTGCAGCGGCGGGTGTTTTTTCGTGGCTACCGCAAATTTTGTGAGTGTCCTTGGCTCTCCCTTTGGGAGAGCTGTCGGCGGCAACGCCGACTGAGAGGGCGTTTCGGGAAAGGAATGATAACATGATCGATAACAAAACAACACAGGAGATTCCTGCGGGAATACACAATTACAGTTCTCCCGATGAAAAGGTGGAGTTGTTTTTGTCGTTGTTTGCGGGGCGGGAGGATCTGTATGCAAAACGCTGGGAAAGCGCCAAGACCGGAAAATCCGGCTATATCCCGGTCTGCTACAAAGAATGGACGGCCGCCTGTCCTAAATCTAACAAAGGCAGGATGCGGTGCGGAGATTGCCGTAATCGAAGTTTTGCAAGGTTTGATGCGGATGCCGCTAAAAAGCACCTGACAGGCAAGCTGACTATCGGTGTCTATCCTATGCTGACCGACCAGACCTGCAGATTTTTGGTTTTCGATTTTGACGGGGATGAGTACAGTCCCGATGAACTGTTCCGTGACATATCGGCCATCTGTGATGCCTGTATAAAGATGAATATATGTATGGCGGTTGAGCGATCCCGCTCCGGAAAGGGTATGCACTTCTGGATATTTTTCAGCGAAAACATCCCGGTCGTTACCGCCCGCAAATTCGGGAGCAGTTTGATAACGCACGCTATGAACAGCAATCATACACTCTCCTTTAAAACATACGACAGGCTTATACCCTCTCAGGATACAATGCCCAAAGGCGGATTCGGCAATCTGATAGCGCTGCCGCTGCAAAAGCTGCCGAGAGGAGAGGGCAACTCTGTCTTTGTCGATGAGAACCTCCAGCCCTATCCCGATCAGTGGAGCTATCTGTATAATCTAAAGAGGTACGATTTATATCAAATCGAGAGCTTCATCCGGCAGTTGGCGCCTATGGGAGAGCTTGGGATACTCCGCAACAAGGATGAAGAGAGCGATAATGACGATAATTTCTATCATGCAAAACCTCTGTTTGATTTTCCGAGCGGAATAGAAATCATTCGCTCGAATATGCTCTATATAAAAAAGGAGGGGATTTCATCGGCCGCTCTGAATCTGTTCAAGCGATTGGCGGCATTCCGCAATCCTGAGTTCTACAAGTCGCAGGCTATGCGTATGTCAACCCACAACAAGCCGAGGGTCATATCCTGTTCGGAAGAGACCGAGCAGTATCTCTGTCTGCCGAGGGGTCTTGAGGACGAACTCAGGCAAATATCGCAGAGCAATAATATCAAGATCATATGGAAAGATAAAACAAACCAAGGCAGGCATATAAAGGCTGATTTTGACGGCAGACTGCGTGATGAGCAGCAGCAGGCGGCCGATGCGCTGATTAGGCATGACAACGGGATATTATCGGCTACAACCGCTTTCGGCAAGACGGTGATAGGCGCATATCTGATAGCCCGCCGCAGGGTAAACACCCTTATTCTGGTTCATCGCACAAGCCTGTTGTCACAATGGATCGAGCGGCTAAATGAGTTTTTGGTTATCGATGAAGAGCTTCCGATAGAGTTTACACCAACCGGACGCAAGAAAAAGAAGGAGATAATCGGGCAGATCGGCGGCGGTAAAACAAATCCGAGCGGAATCGTAGATGTAGCGATAATGCAGTCGCTCGTTTCGGGGGATCAGGTCAAGGATATAGTCAAGGATTACGGCATGGTGATCGCCGACGAATGCCATCATGTATCGGCGTTTAGCTTTGAGCGGATTCTAAAGGCGGCAGACGCAAAATATGTATACGGATTGACCGCTACACCAACACGGCAGGACGGTCATCATCCTATTATCACCATGCAGTGCGGCAAAATCCGTTATAGAGTAGATGCTATAAGTCAGGCGGAAGAGCGTCCCTTTGAGCATTATATAATACCGAGATTCACTCGTTTTAAAAAACCCGCCGGCCGTGACGAAACAAAATGGACCATCACAGATATATACAGAGATATACAGAACAGCGAGGTTCGCAACAGCATGATTGTCCGTGATGTATTGGCGGCGGTGGAACAGGGCAGGAATCCCATCGTTCTCACCGAACGCAAGGATCATGTCAAGATACTGACCGACAGATTAAGCCCTAAGATCAAGAACGTAATACCCATGACGGGTGGAACGGGTCAAAAAAAGAGCCGTGAAACATTACAGACGGTTGCAGATATTCCGGCAAACGAGCCTTTTGTGCTGATCGCTACGGGAAAATATGTCGGTGAGGGATTTGATATGCCGAGGCTCGATACCCTCTTTCTCACCATGCCTGTATCATGGAAAGGCATTGTTCAGCAGTATGCGGGCAGGCTCCATCGTTTTGCACAGGATAAAAAAGAGGTGCAGATCTACGACTATGTGGATATACACGAGGCAATGCCTGAAAAAATGTACCAAAAGCGGCTGAAGGGTTATGCGTCCATAGGCTACAAGGCAAAAGCAACCCCGCATCCTACCCAGGACACACATTCGATTTTTGACAGCAACAGCTTTGTGTCGGTATACTCCGCCGATATAACGGCGGCAGTTGACGAAATCTATATCGTCAGTCCCTTTTTAACCAAACAGCGGGTGCTGTCATCCCTGCATTATCTCACACAGACGAGAGCAAAAGTAACCGTTGTGACAAAACCGCCCGATGATTATGAGGAAAAAGACCGCCATAGAATAGAAGAATGTATAGAGTTTTTAAGACAGCATGGTATTGCAGTAAAAACAAAACCCCGCATACATCAAAAATACGCCGTTATCGATCGGCGTATAGTGTGGTACGGCAGTATAAACCTGCTTAGCTACGGCATATCGGAAGAGAGCATCATGCGAATCGAAAGCGAGGAAATCGCGGGTGAGTTGTTGTATAATGAAGAATAGGAAAAACACAGTGGGAAGTAAAAGCGATATGACCATTCCTACCTCAATTTGCTGGAACCACGGATGACCGAGGGCGGTCATCCCTACACAACAAAAAGAGGGCATTAAGCCCTCTTTTTGTTTTAGAATTGCTATTAAGCTTCTTCTCTTGATTTTGCGAAACACTCACTGCAATATACAGGACGATCTTCGCGCGGCCTGAAAGGAATTTTGGCTTCCTGTCCGCAGTCTGCACATATAGCGGTAAAGATTTCTCTCTCTCCGCGTATGCTGTTCTTGCGGTTGTCGCGGCAGCCTTTGCATCTCTGAGGCTCATTTACAAAGCCTTTTTCTGCATAGAATTCCTGCTCGCCTGCGGTGAAAATAAATTCTTCCCCACATTCCTTGCAATTCAGGGTCTTGTCTTCAAACATACTTTTACCTCTCTTGGAAATATTTTCGCCCCAGACGGATTTGCACCATCACCTTTGATAAAACCAACGCTCTGACATTTAAGCTATACGGGCCGCAATGGCTGTCTAACCAACAAGCAAGACAACACTGTCGCTTATCGACAAAATTCATAATAACACGAGAATGAATGTTTGTCAATATGTTTTAACAATTAATTAAAAATATTTTTATTCCCTCTTGACTTTTGCGAAAAATTTTGATATACTTAGTTACAGTTGTTGAACAAAGGCGTTCATCAGATGATGCGAAGGCTGGCTGCGGCCGCTCTCGATCGCATTGTGTGGTGGACGTCTTTGTTTGTTGATTTGGAGGGATTTTTGTGCAAAGAGAGGGACAGGTAAGAATACCGTCGGGCTGTGCTATATCGGGTATTATTGACAAAAGCGGCAGGCGTATGACAGGCAATGCGATAATAGATTCGATAGCCGTTATGCACGACCGTTCAAACGGTTTGGGCGGGGGTTTTGCGGCATACGGAATCTATCCTGAATATAAGGATTATTACGCTCTGCACATATTTTATGATTCATCGTCTGTAAAAAAAGAATGTGAAGAGTTTTTGGAGCGGCATTTTGATATAATCAATCTTTCTAAAATACCCACAAAAAAAATCAAGGAGATAACAGACGAACCGTTGATTTGGCGTTATTTTGTAGCGGCTCTGCCCACCAAGCTGGCCGACAGTCAATTAGACGAGCGTGAGTTTGTATCGAGATGCGTTTTCAGGGTGAATACATCCATCAAAGGCGCATATGTTTTTTCGAGCGGGAAAAACATGGGTGTGTTCAAGGCTGTCGGATTCCCCGAAGATGTGGGGCGTTTTTACAGGCTTGAGGATTACGAGGGCTGGTGTTTCACAGCACACGGACGGTATCCCACGAATACACCCGGATGGTGGGGAGGCGCTCATCCTTTCGCACTGCTCGGTTATTCGGTTGTGCATAACGGAGAAATATCGTCATATGACGCAAACAGACGGGCTGTTGAGATGTACGGATACAAATGCACCCTGCAAACAGATACCGAGGTCATTACATATATCATTGACTATCTGCACCGCAAGAAGGGGTTGAATTTCAAAGAGATTGCATCGGTTATAGCCGCTCCGTTCTGGCAGACCATCGAGCGTATGCCGCAGGATGAGCGGAAAATCCACGAGTATCTGCGTACAGCATTTGCCGAACAGCTTATTACAGGGCCCTTCTCCATTCTGGTTGGATTTGACGGCGGATTAATGGCATTGAATGACCGATTAAAGCTGAGAAGTATGGTTGTAGGCGAAAAAGACGATAGGGTATACATAGCAAGCGAGGAATCGGCCATTCGTATTATAGAACCGAATCTTGACAGAATATGGGCGCCCGGAGGAGGACAGCCGATAATAGTGGAGATAGGAAACAGGGATCAGGAGGATGGAGACGGAGAACGAGTGCAGGGAGGTGACAGGCAGTGAATTATATTTATCCCGAATATGAAATAGTCAGGAATCACGACAGATGTATAGTCTGCCGTGCCTGTGAGCGGCAATGCGCCAATCAATCCCATGAGTATATAGAGAGTGCAAACAGGATGGTCTGCGATGATGCCAAGTGTGTAAACTGCCATCGCTGTGTGTCACTCTGTCCCACACGGGCTTTAAAGATCGTAAAGAGCGGCAACACCTATAAAGAAAACAAAAACTGGAGCGGAAAAACCATCAATGAGATATATCGGCAGGCCGACAGCGGCGGCGTGTTGCTGTCGGGCATGGGAAATCCCGAGGACTATCCCGTTTATTTTGATAAAATCCTGCTCAATGCCTCACAGGTAACCAATCCGTCTATAGACCCGCTCAGAGAGCCTATGGAGACGAGGGTTTTTCTCGGAGCGAAACCCAAAAACATCGAGCGTGACGACAACGGACGGATTGTAAACAATCTGCCTCCTCAGTTATCGCTGTCTATGCCGATAATGTTCTCGGCCATGAGCTACGGCTCGATCAGCTATAACGCCCACGAGAGCTTAGCACGGGCGGCCGAAGACACGGGGATATTCTACAACACCGGAGAGGGCGGATTGCACGAGGATTTTTACAAATACGGCGGTCATACCATTGTGCAGGTGGCATCGGGGCGGTTCGGCGTTCATACCGAATATCTCAGCAGCGGAGCCGCTATTGAAATCAAGATGGGACAGGGAGCAAAGCCGGGTATCGGAGGACATCTGCCGGGGACAAAAATCGTAGGCGATATTTCTCGCACGAGAATGATTCCCGAGGGGAGCGATGCGATCTCTCCCGCTCCTCACCATGACATATATTCGATTGAGGATCTGCGGCAGTTGGTATATTCGCTGAAGGAGGCGACAGAGTACAAAAAGCCGGTAATCGTCAAGATTGCAGCGGTTCACAATGTCACGGCAATCGCAAGCGGTATCGCCAGAAGCGGTGCGGACATTATTGCTATAGACGGCTTTCGCGGCGGCACAGGAGCCGCTCCCACACGCATACGGGATAACGTGGGCATCCCCATCGAGCTTGCCCTTGCGAGCGTTGACCAAAGACTGCGAGACGAGGGTATTCGGGACAATGTGTCTATCATAGTAGGCGGCAGTATCCGATCCAGCGCCGATATTGTAAAGGCGGTAGCGTTGGGCGCAGATTGTGTGTATATCGCATCGGCGGCGCTGATAGCGATGGGGTGCCATCTTTGCAGGAGCTGTCATTCGGGCAAATGCAACTGGGGTATCGCTACACAGATTCCCGAGCTGGTAAAGCGCCTTAATCCCAATCTCGGATACAAGCGTCTGGTGAATCTGCTGACCGCATGGCAGCACGAAATCAAAGAAATGATGGGCGGCATGGGGATCAATTCTATAGAAAGCCTACGAGGCAACCGACTGATGCTCAGAGGCGTGGGACTGAATGAGATCGAACTCGATATTTTGGGTATTAAATATGCAGGAGGGTAAAGGGTATGATTGAGGGTAAATCAAAAACAATGCAGGAGGGTCCGGATTGCGGCACTCTCATAATGCGATTCAAGGATACCGCAACCGCTTTCAACGGTGAGAAGAAAGAGGAGATCAGCGGGAAAGGCAGACTTAATGCCGCTATTTCAAATCTGATCTATGACTATCTTGAGCAAAACGGAATCGAAACCCACTTGATTGAGGTTATAGACGACACAACCGTGCTGGTGAAAAAGGCCGAGATTGTTATGGTGGAGGTCATAGTCAGAAATGCCTCTGCCGGCAGCTTTTCAAAAAAATACGGAAGTGCGGAGGGATCTTCGCTGAATAATACGGTGGTTGAGTTTTGCGTAAAGGATGACAAACTGGGCGACCCGATGATCAACAAGAGCCAGATCACCGCCCTCGGCATAGCAACAGAAGAAGAACTTGAGGACATGATACAAATGTCACTTAGAATCAATCGGCTGTTGTGTGGTCTGTTTGAGAGGGCCAAAATCAGGCTGATCGACTTTAAGTTAGAGTTCGGCAGATTGGGCGGCAAAATCATTCTCTGCGATGAAATATCACCCGATTCATGCCGCTTGTGGGACATGGACAGCAACGAGAAGATGGATAAAGACCTGTTCAGGCAGGACATAGGCAACATAGCCGATAGCTATAAAAACATACTGAGGAGGTTGCAGAATGACCGATAGATACACAAGCCCGTTGTGCGGCAGGTATGCAGGCCGTGAAATGCAGTCGATTTTTTCGGACGACAACAAGTTCTCGGCATGGCGTAGGCTATGGGTCGCTCTTGCCGAATCTCAGCAGGAGTTAGGGCTGGATATAACCGACCATCAGATCGATCAGATGAAAGAGCATATAGATGATATAAACTATGACAGGGCATCACTGCACGAGAGCAAAACAAGGCATGATGTTATGGCGCATATACTTGCATACGGCGAACAATGCCCCGATGCAAAGCCGATAATCCATCTTGGAGCGACATCCTGTTATGTAGGCGACAATACCGATATTATCCTGCAACGCTCGGCGCTGACCCTTGTCAAGCGGTTGCTTATAAATGCGATCAAGGTTCTGTATGAATTTGCCGGCAAACACAAGGCTCTGCCCTGTCTTGCCTATACGCATTTTCAGGCGGCACAGCCGACAACGGTTGGGAAACGCGCGGCATTGTGGATTCAGGATCTTCTTCTCGACCTTGAGCAGCTGGAGTTTGTGATCGGCAGTCTCAAACTGCCTGGATGCAAGGGTACCACGGGAACGCAGGCGAGTTTTCTTACTCTGTTCGGCAGCGACCATGACAAGGTAAAGGAGCTTGAACAAAGAATAGCGGCAAAGATGGGATTCACAGAGACATACAGCGTTAGCGGACAGACCTATTCACGCAAGATAGATTTTTACACACTGTCGGTGCTGTCGGGCATTGCCCAAAGCGCCTGCAAATTTTCAAACGACATTCGCCTGATGTCGCACACAAAGGAGCTTGACGAACCCTTTGAGGAATCACAGGTAGGATCCTCTGCTATGGCATACAAACGAAACCCCATGAGGAGCGAACGCATTGCATCACTGGCTCGTTATGTGATGACCGACGCTCTCAATCCCGCTCTGACAGCGGGATCGCAGTGGTTTGAACGCACGCTCGACGATTCCGCAAACAGACGTATAGCAATCCCCGAGGCATTTCTTGCCGTTGATGCCATACTCTCACTGATGATAAACATAGCAGGCGGTATGACCGTCTATCCGAGCGTGATGGAAAAACGTCTTGCTCAGGAGCTGCCATTTATGGCGACCGAGAATATACTGATGCACTGCGTTCTAAAGGGCGGCGATCGTCAGGAACTCCACGAGAGAATACGGATTCACTCGATCGAGGCCGCAAAAGAGATCAAGCAAAAGGGCGGCGAGAATGATTTGATCGCCCGCATAGCCAACGACAGTGCATTTAATGTGACGGGTGATGAATTAGACAAACTTCTCGATGCCGGACAATTTGTCGGAAGAGCCAAGGAGCAAACGGAAGAATTTTTGACCGAGGTAAAGGCGGTTCTCGATAAAAATGAGGGTTTGTCATATGTGGATGTAAAGATTACGGTATAAATGCCGCCCTCTCCGTCACGCCAAGGCGTGACACCTCTCCCAAAGGGAGAGGCAAGAATACACATGAAATTTGTATGGGACATTCTTGGCTCTCCCTTTGGGAGAGCTGTCGGCGGCAACGCCGACTGAGAGGGCAAATTAACAAACGTTTATTAAGGGCGGTACGCACAGGGGTGCGTACCCTACATGGAGGCGATCAGATGCTTACAGCGATAGTAGGAATCAATTGGGGGGACGAGGGCAAGGGCCGTATGGTCGATCTGCTTTCGGAGGGTTATGATATAATCTGCCGTTATCAGGGCGGGAATAATGCCGGGCATACCGTTATAAACCAAAAAGGAAGGTTTATATTAAACCTCCTGCCCTCCGGTATTCTCCGTGACGGTGTTGTGAATGTTATGGGATGCGGCATGGTAATCGACATAGAGCATCTCTGCGGTGAGATAAAGATGCTCACAGACAAGGGTGTCACGGTATCACCCGATAATCTCAAGATCAGCGACAAGGCGTTTATCTGTATGCCCTATCACAAAACGCAGGATATATTAGAAGAAGATCGGCTTGCTGATAAAAAATACGGCTCGACAAGACGGGGAATAGCTCCTATATATGGTGATAAGTATATGAAAAAGGGACTGAGGATGGGCGATCTGAAAAACCCCGATACACTGGAATCAAAACTCGGCGATATTATTCAGTGGAAGAATATCACGCTAAAGGGATACGGCGGCAGAGAGGCCGATTCACAGGAACTGATGGGCTGGTTAGACAGATACAGCCCGCAGATACTCCCCTATATAACCGACACGAGTGAGTATCTGTCAAACTCTGTAAAGGGCGGTGATGATATTCTGTTTGAGGCTCAGCTTGGGGCATTGCGTGATATAGATTACGGCATTTATCCCTACACCACATCATCCCAGACGTTGGCGGCATATGCTCCTGTCGGCGCAGGTATTCCGGGCGTGAAACTTGACCGTGTGGTAGGCGTGATGAAGTCCTATTCAAGCTGTGTTGGTGAGGGACCATTTACTGCTGAGTTGTTCGGGCAGGATGCGGACGCCCTGCGAGAATCAGGGGGCGAATACGGGGCGGCAACAGGCAGACCAAGACGTGTGGGAGCCTTCGATGTTGTTGCCAGCCGATACGGCGCCGAGACACAGGGCGCCGATGAGATAGCCCTCACAAAGCTGGATGTGCTGTCCTATCTCGATAAAATCCCTGTCTGCGTTGCATATGAGATTGACGGGGAACGGACAGTGCAATTCCCATCGGGCGACAGACTTCTGCGGGCAAGGCCGATCTTTGAGTATCTTGACGGATTCAAGACCGATCTGACCAAATGCCGCAGGAGAGAGGATCTGCCGGATAGTGCGGTAAGATATATAGAATATATCGAAAAGTCTGTCGGATGTCCTGTAAAGTATGTTTCGGTCGGAGCCGAGCGAGAGGAATTTTTAACAATGAGGTGAGGTTGTGAAGAGAGTTTATGTAAACGAAAAGTGGTGCCTGGGTTGTCACTTATGCGAGTATTACTGCGCCTTTTCGGATATGCAGGAAAAGGACATGGCGCGGGCGTTAAAGGATATAAAGATAAATCCCAAAATCTCTATTGAAGAAAAGGACGGAATCAGTTTTGCCGTTTCCTGCCGTCACTGCAAGGAGCCGCTATGCGTTAAGGGATGTATAACAGGGGCGTTGTCTATATCAGACGGGGTTATAGCCATCAACAAAGACCGATGTGTCAACTGCTGTACCTGTATACTCTGCTGTCCCTTCGGAGCCATATCCTTTTCCGAGAGCGGGACTGTTCAAAAATGCGAGCTGTGCGTCTCAAACCAATCGGAACCCGCCTGCGTTAAGGGATGTCCGAATGGCGCTATCGTGTATGAAGAGAGAGGGTGAATAGATTGAAATATGTCATTATCGGAAATTCGGCTGCGGGTATCGGCGCCATCGAGGGGATACGGCAGATTGATAAAAGCGGAGAGATCACGGTTATAACAAACGAGCCGTATCATACCTACTCCCGTCCGCTTATATCCTATCTTTTGCAGGGAAAGGTGTCCGAGCAAGGGATGGATTACCGAGATAGAGACTTTTATGCGGATAATAAGATAACATTGGTTATATCACAGGCAACAAGGGTAGAACCCGAATCAAAGCAGGTGCTGTTGGCAGACGGCGGGAGCATACCCTATGACAAACTGCTCATAGCCGCAGGGTCGTCCGCCTTTGTGCCGCCGATCGAGGGTCTGGAGACTGTTGATCGCAAGCATACATTTGTCTGCTATGATGACGCTAAACAACTGGATCGATCCTTAAAAGGCGATGAGCGTGTGCTGATAGTCGGCGGGGGGCTTGTGGGTCTCAAATGCGCCGAGGGTATACTGAGCAGGGTGTCGGCTGTCACGGTGGTTGACCTTGCCCCTATGATACTGTCGAGTATTTTGAATCAAAGCGGAGCAGAGATGGTACAAACCCATCTCCAAGACAAGGGTATCGAGTTTATACTATCAAGCGGTATAAAGAAATTCGACCGCAGCACCGCTATACTCCAAGAGGGCGGCGAGATAGAGTTTGACATTTTAGTCTTGGCGGTGGGTATGCGGCCGAACACGGCACTGCTCGATGGCATAGCTAAAATAGAGCGGGGTATTGTGATAGACAAAAGATCGCAGACCATCGCACCCGATATATATGCGGCGGGAGACTGCACCCAAACAACCGACATATCCTGCGGTCAGGATAGGGTTATGGCGCTGCTGCCCACGGCATATATGCAGGGGGAATGCGCAGGGATAAACATGGCGGGCGGCGATAAAATCTTTGACAGGGCATTTCCTATGAATGCCATAGGATTTTGCGGTCTGCATATCATCACGGCAGGCAGTTATATCGGCGATGTTTATACCGAGGATGCCAAGGGATCATACAAGCGGTTGTTTTACAGCAATAACAGGCTCTGCGGATATATTCTCATAGGAAATATCGACAAGGCCGGGATCTATACAAGCCTGATTAGAGAACAGACCCCGCTTGATACCATTGATTTTGGGTTGATATGTGAGAGACCGGGTCTGATGGCATTTTGCAGTGAGGATAGATCAAACAGGTTAGGGGGTGTATCAGAGTGAACATATCGGCAAAGAGTATCGATTTTAGAGAACTGAACAGGCAGATAAGAGAGTCGGACGGAGATATTAATATCGACAATTGCTACGGGCAGAGGTTTATATGCAGCGGTCTAAAGCAAAAGAAGATCACGATAAACGGAACGCCGGGTAACGCCCTGGGCGCCTATTTAGACGGCGGCGTTATCACGGTCAACGGAAATGCTCAGGATGCAGTCGGCGATACCATGAACGACGGCAGGATCATCATTCACGGCAATGCTGGCGATGCTCTCGGATACGCCATGCGGGGCGGCGGCATCTATGTTCGGGGAGACACGGGTTACAGAACAGGGATACATATGAAAGAATACAAGGACAAAAAACCGGTTGTCATAATCGGCGGCAGGGCCGGCAGCTTTTTGGGAGAATATCTTGCAGGCGGACTGATTGTCGTACTCGGTCTAACCTCCCAAGATATACCTGTCGGGAACTTTACCGGGACAGGTATGCACGGCGGCCGTATATTTATCAGAACTCCCCATGATCTGACCAACCTGCCTGAACAGGTTTCACCCAAGATTGCGGCTAAAGACGAGCTTGAGCAGATTCGTGAATATATCGCTGAGTTTTCGGAATATTTCGGAGCCGATACAGAAAAGATCATGCAGGACAGATTCTATATGCTAAAACCCAACGCAAAAAACCCATACAAACAGTTATATACGGTGTATTGAGAGATACACGCCCTCTCAGTCGGCAATAACCACGGACGAACGCAGTTCGCCCCTACCGACCACCCCGCCGCTGCGGCGGCACCCCCCCCCCGCGGGGGGTAGGGGGGTGGGTACTATAATTTTCCATTCTCCCCCCGGGGGGGGGGGGGG
>WRME01000040.1 GCA_009777275.1 Oscillospiraceae bacterium | reverse complement strand
ACGCCCCCCCCCAGGGGGGATGGGGAAATTTATGGAGCGCAGGCCCCATCCCCGTCTGGGGGGGGGGGCCGCCGCAGCGGCGGGGTGGTCTTCCCTTGGTGCCGCCGCAGCGGCGGGTGTTTTTCCCCGTAGGGGCGGCAATCTGCCGCCCGTGGTTATTGCAGACGGAGAGGGCGTGTAGGGATGACCGCCCTCGGTCATCCGTGGTTATCGCCGACTGAGAGGGCGGCAGTTTTAGATTAGGAGGCAGAGAACATGTTGCGTCCTTTTGCGATTATAGGGTTTTCTTTTTATGCCGCACTGTCTGTTGCGGCTTTTTTTGCGGGTGTGTATGTTATCATTGCGGGTGCGGCGCTTGTTGCGGTCATCCTTTGCGGACTGTTTATACTGCCGAAAAATCACAGAGCATCCTGCATAGGTGTGGCGATTGCGGCATTTTCCGCAACTGCATACTATGTCTGCTATACGCATTTTATATGGAACCCTGTTGTTGAGGGACTGAGCGGCGATAAAACGGTGCAGGCGGCATTGCTCGAACGCTCGGAACCCTATGAGGGATGGTATAACTACAGATTCAAGATAACAGAGGGCAGTCTTGCCGGAACGCTCTTTGTCTTTAATACCGACTATTATATTGATGGCGATTACTACGATGTGTATAATATAACCGGGACATTTTCGTCCACAGCAACGGGGGAAAGACTAACCCTGCAGAATCGCTTTAGGTCTCAGGGTATCTTTATAAAGACCGATCCCTATGATATACGCAGGACGGGAAGATCGGCAAAATCGGCCATGTATCCCTTTAAAAAGCTGTCCGATTATATGAACACCAATCTTGACAACAACTCTATACTCGGCAGAAACGCAACCCTCAAGGGCATGATTCTCGGAGACAGAAGCTCTATGGATGACGCTGAGTATAAAATATATTCACGAACAGGGGTTGCACACATATTCTCTGTTTCGGGAACCCATCTTGCCCTGCTATCCTCTATGCTGATGCTGATTCTGGGCTATCTCAGAGTTCCTGTAAAGATTCGGGCCGCTCTGACCATTCTTTTTGTGTTGGCGTTTATGGCGCTGACGGGATTCAGCGTATCGGTCGTTCGAGCCGGAGTGTTGGCACTGTCGCTGTATCTGGGGACGTTGTGGGGACGAAAGCGGGACACCCTTAGCGCATTGGGAATCGCTGTGCTGATCATCACCCTCTATTGCCCATATGCGGTCAGATCTGTGTCATTCCTGCTGTCATTGTGGGCATCTGTCGGTATAATAACCATCTATCCCTATCTTGCTAAATACTATGAATACCGATTCAGGTACCGAGGACTGTTTGATATGCTCATACGGGGAATCCTATTCAGCACAAGCGCTATCCTGCTCAACATCCCTGTTATGATAATCTGTTTCGACATATTTCCGCTAACATCACCCATAGTCAACGGACTAACCCAGACATTTATCTCGATCGCTCTCGGCATGGGGTTTTTGGCGGGCATAGCGGGCGGGATTCCGGTGTTGGGAATGGTCTTTCAGTTTATAGCCGAAAGCGCCGTCTGGGCGGTCTTTATGATATGCCGCTTTTTCTCGGCCATCCCGCTGTCATACCTGCCGACAGATTTCGGATTTGCTTATGTATGGGCGGTCTTGGCCGTCATACTTGCAGGGGTTGCGTTCTTGTGCAGGGATAGAATCACAGCCTGCAAACTCACCGCTATGTTAAGTGTGATAGTCCTGCTGTCGGGCATGATCTCTTATGGACTGTACAACCGCAGTATGGTTGCGATCGTCTTTTTCAATCGGCAATACGGCTATGATGCCGTTATCGAATATGGCGGCAGCGCCTCTATTATATCGGTAAGCGGAACTCCATCGAATTATGACGGCTATCTCTCCTCCAGAGGAATAGAGGAGATAGAGCTTTTATATTTCGACCGACTCTCCAACTATACCGAGCGGCAGATAGTCAGGACACTGCGGAGCTATGAGGTGCAGCATATCGCCCTGCCCGATAAGGATTTCAGACAACAGCACACGGTTGAGGCGATGGCAAATGCCGTCAAGCATGACATAGCCTCCGTCGGCTTTGTAGTAGCGGGGGATGTTGCAATCTCCGCCAAAAGCAGGGACGAATATGTCGAAATAGCCATCTCACGAGGAGGAACAAGCATATTCATGGGCAGACACTACATAGACGAGGATGGCAGTATTCACGCCATAATCGCCGACAAACACGGCACCCTGCAAAAGGCAGAGCTGTTCGGTCAAAATAAAAATAACCAAACAGCAAAAATCACTATAGACAAAAATGGAAATATATATTATAATTAGGGAAAACACAAGGAGCTGCGGCGGCACCCTCTTTACGAAAGAGGGCTTTACAACAGACAAAAAATTTGTTATGATGGGTTTGTCAGTTTAGAACCTCATCCAGCGAAAACCGCTTGCCGTCATCGGTCGATTTGCGCTTATTGATAATTGAAGCTATTTCAAGATGTTCTATGCTGTCCAAAACACTGATAAGCTGTTGATACCTATCAATATCCATCATTACAATATCCGGACGGTTATTCTTAAAAATAAAAGCCGTTCCCAGTTCTTTTGTCTTATCGCAGACATTCTTGAAATGCTTTGTTGCTTCAGTTATCGGTATTATAGAGTTCATAGCAATTTGCATATCACACATCTCCTTTTAATAGTAGGTATAGTCTTATTTATAACAAGGGTACTTACTAATTATAACACAAAATATAATAATGTCAACTATTATTCTAATTATTATCCTAATAATATTTTGAACAAAATGAGGTAGTCGAAATGAAGAGAGCAGATGTTAAATTTACATCAGATTCAAAAGCGGATTTTAATAATCTGCCTAATGACCTAAAGTCTGAATGTTCCCAACTGTTGCGTAAATTAGAACAAGCGGGTAAAAAGCTGGGAATACCGCTTGAAAACAAGAACGGGAAAGATTTACGCGGATACTATAAGCTGTATTTCAATAATGCCCGCCACCGTGTGATATATTCAATAGTTGATGGGAAAATTGAAATAACCGCCGTAACTGAAAGTTTGAAAGAAACCCTGGAAATAGTGGGAATAGGAGCTCGCAATAAAGGGTATATCTATAATTTAATCCATCAAAGAATAAAAGAAGAATAAGGGTATTGGTTTAAATATTTGACAAACAATTGCAAGTAATTGCAAATTTTATATTGAAAGGACTATGAAATTATGAGTTTTACCTACACGCACGAGTTTTCTTCCGAAAGTCTTTCGGGCGGCGGCTGGACTGCCTGTGATCGGGGGGAGATAAAATCAGGAGACGGAGTGCTGTCTGTAACAGACGGATGGGCGGTTTCGTCCGACATAAATCTTGAGAACACAGAGCTTGAGTTTGCCGCGCGAGCGCCTGAGGATGCCGCTCAGGTTCAGATTTGGGCAGGGTTCAGGCATTATAGCCGTGACTACAGGTATGTTGTCGCTCTGCGGGGAGGGAACAACAACCACGCCTATCTTGCCCGCATGGGAGCGGAGGGTTACGACAAGATGCTTGCTCTGAATCCCCTGCCGTTCTCACCCATTCCCGGGGTTTGGTACAGACTGCGTGTTGTATGCGCCGGAACAAAGATAGCGGTATATTTGGGTCAAGACCCCACCCCGATTCTTTACGCTGAGGATACCGATGCCCCGTTTAATACAGGCGGTATATCTCTTGGCGGCAGTTACATAACCACCGAGTTTAAGGATGTAACGGTAAAAGAGATAGCCGCAAACACTCTTGACGATGTAACGACCGCCTCCGACTATCTCGACAGCGCCTCTGTCTCACCAAAGGGGCGGGAGTTTGTGCGGGCAAAGGAGCGGGCGGCCTACAGACCCTTCGCTGTTGTAGGTCTTGACGACAAACGAACCGAGTTCTCGCTCGAGGGCAGATGGCTGTTCAGTCCTGATTATGAGGTTACCGCACAGCCGCTTGCGGTTGATTTTGACGACAGCGCTTTTCATACCATAACCGTCCCGTCATCATGGGTTCCTCTTCATGCCTGGCTTGAGGGAGAGAACATGGGCAAGCTCAACAAGGGTATGAATGATACATACCATGTTGAGGAAGACATACGCTGCCGCAATCAGACCTTTGATTACAAAAAGACATGGTCGGCATGGTACCGTCATTACATCGATCTGCCTGAGGGTATCACCCAAAAGCGGATCACCCTCGATTTTGAGGGAATCGCCCTAATAAGCGCCGTCTATTTCAACGGGGTGAGGGTCTGCGATAACATAGGTATGTTCACACCGCTAACCATAGATGTCAGCGATCATGTCCGTGCGGGCCGCAATGTCCTTGCTATCGAAACACACCGCCGTCTCAGCGATGAATCCGAAAAGGCGGTCAGCTCTTCATCTATAGACGATAAATACACACTTGCCTGGGACATTCTGGACGGAGAACAGGTAGAGACAGACTGGGAACACCGTGAGTTCTGCACCAACGATATTCCCCACGGATTCTATGGCGGCAACCCGGGCGGAATCTGGAAGGATGTCAAGCTGATCATCAGCGACAAGGTTAGCATTGACGAGATCTTCTTCCTGCCAACCCTTGAGGATGCAACCATAGAAGTCAAGTATTCTAACAGCTCCAATAGTGACGACAAACAGGTAGAGCTGCACTATAGCCTTATACACAAAACCACGGGTGAGTATCTCTGCGGCGGTATTGCCGATCGGACTAATATAGCGGCAGGGGAAAACAGAGGTGTAACATTCAAAACACCTAAGGTCTCCCCGAGATTGTGGGCGCCGGGATCACCTAATTTGTACACACTTACCTGCACTCTAAAGCAGGACGGAGAGTATATAGATTCCTACAGCGAGCCTGTCGGATTCAAGACTGCCTCCTTTGACGGGGAGACATTCATGTTCAACGGCAGTCCCCTGTGGATACGGGGCGGCAACCATATGCCCGCCCATGTAAAACCCAATGACAGACTGCTGGCCGAAAAGTTTATAACACTCGCTCTCGAGCATAACGTAATAGCAACCCGAACCCATGTTGCTCCATGGGGAAGCGCATGGCTGGATGCCGCAGATGAGCTTGGCATACTCGTATCATTCGAGGGGACATGGTCATGGCTGATGCTTGAGCATATCCCCAGCAAACGCTCGATAAAGCTCTGGAAAGAGGAGCTGAATCTGCTTGTAAGACGGCACCGCAACCGAGCGTCGCTGTTCCTGATGACCATGAATAACGAAATGAAATTCTACCTGCATGATGCTCCCGATGAGGTTGTTCTCGAAAAGGGACGTATTCTCGATGGCGGTATCAGGGTTGTGCGAGAGGCGGCTCCACATCTGCCGCTGGTGGCCGATTCGGCATATTTCCGCAAACACGCCGTTAGATCAGGAAGATATGAGCGGGTTATCCTGCCCAACGGCCTTGACGAGGGCGACATGGACGATCCGCATGGCTACTATGGCTGGTATAACCCCGGGTTCTTCCACTTTATGAACGGCGAATTCGGACGTGACTACTGCACACCCGGCAGACCCTGTATGTCACAGGAGTGTTCCGTGGGTTATCCCAGAGCCGAAGACGGATTGCCGACACGCGCATATCTCTTCATGCACCAAACCCCGCAAACGACAGTCGGCAAGAAATCATACGAACAGAGCGATCCCAAGTATTTTCTGTCACGTCACGCCATGCTCACAAAGGAGCTTGTCGAGATGTTCCGCCGTGTTGAACACGACCGCACCTGCGGTCTGATACTCTTTGCGTTTGAGACATGGTTCTACAACCAGCATGATTACAGACGGGTGCATCCCATGATTTCGGCTCAAAAGCTCAAGACCGCATACCAACCCGTGCTTGCAAGCGCCGAGCTGTGGGGACGGCACTTCTATGCGGGAGATTCTATCGAGACAGAGGTCACCCTCATCAACGATTCTGACCGAAAGATCACATTGCAATCTCCGCAAATAGAGGTTTCGGTTGTTTGCGGCGGTCAAGTATTGGCCGCACAGACTATAGAATATGATTCGCTCGATTACTTTAAGACAGCGGCAAAGAAGCTGTCATTGGCTCTGCCCGCAGAACTGCCGTCGGCCCGTGTCGATGCCGTGCTTACCCTAAAGGTCAGGGTAGAGGGTGAGATTATATCCAAAAATGAGTATGACATACTGATCGCCGATCAGAACTGGGGCAGGGGTGTTTCTGCCGGCAGCAATGATAACTATTACAATCTCAAAGGCGACAATGTTAGCCGCAGTCTGCTCGAGCGGTTCGGAATACAGTCGCAGGATCTGTCGGCTGATGCCAAAGACGGCAAACTTGTCGCAATCGGAGAGGTTAGCGGTGACAACGCCGCTATCATGCGAAAATTCGCTGAAAACGGCGGGACGGTTATCCTGCTTGCTCAAAAGGAACTGCCGCAAGAGCTTGGCTTAGCTGCTCCCTTTACAGAACACCGACAGGAAATAATCACCATGAACATCCCCGAGAGCAGTCTGTTTGACGGCATCGAGATTCTCGACACGGCATGGTTCAGCGATGGACGGAATGTGCCGTATGCCGCTCTGGGACGGTACAGCGTTGACCGACTGAGCAGGGACATAACCGTATACGCAGAGACACTCGAGTGGCACGGATATATCAGCAAACCCACCGATTATAAGAGATTCGGCGGCACTCCGCTGTTTGCGGCAAAGGCGGGCAAAGGCAGCATACTCGTCAGCTCGATCAGAACCGATGCCTGCGAATTTGACCCTGTAGCATCACGGCTAACGGGGAACGTCTTGGCAATGAACAGTTGACAATTGACAGTTGACAGTTGCCCTCTCCGTCATGCTAACGCATGACACCTCTCCCAAAGGGAGAGGCAAGGAGACGGACAAAATTAGATAGGGACACTCTTGGCTCTCCCTTTGGGAGAGCTGTCGGCGGCAACGCCGACTGAGAGGGCTTGTAGGGTACGCACCCCTGTGCGTACCGTCCCATGTGTAATCCGTGGGCGTAACGGGGCGTTTCAGAAAGGATTTGTTATTATGAAAAGAGCGAGCGGTGTGCTGCTGCACATAACATCCTTGCCGGGGGAATACGGGATAGGATCGCTGGGTAAGGATGCTCGCAAATTTGTTGACTTTCTTAGGGATTGCGGCTTTACATACTGGCAGATTCTCCCCGTTACAGAGCCGGATGAATACTATTCCCCCTACAAAAGCCCGTCGGCTTTTGCGGGAAGTCCCTTTCTCATAGACCTTGACCAGCTTTGCGGGCAGGGGTTGCTGTCGGCTGCTGAGCTTGCTCAATCTAAGCAGAAAAGTTCCTATGCCTGTGAGTATGATCGGCTGAGCAAAACACGCATGGATTTGCTGAGGACGGCATATTCGAGAATAGACAGCGATACAAGAAAAAAGACCGAGCAATTTACAGCGGCCAATAAATGGCTTGCAGAATACTCAGAGTATATGGCGACCGCCGCCGCAAACGGCAGTATCGTGTGGCAGGAATGGGACAAAACCTCCTTCGATCAGGAGGATGCCGATTTCTATTGCTATCTGCAATACGAGTTCTTTCGGCAATGGTACAGCCTTAAAGAATACGCCAACAAAAACGGCATCAGGATCCTGGGCGATATGCCGCTCTATCTCTCGCTATACAGCGCCGATGTATACCATAACAAAGGTATCTTTAAGCTCGACAGTCAGGGCTATCCGCTCTATGAGGCGGGCGTGCCGCCAGACGGATTCAGCGACGACGGGCAGGCATGGGAGTGTCCCGTCTATGATTGGGACGCACTGAGATCAACCGGATACAGATGGTGGTTTGACAGAATCGAACACTCTCTCAGGATGTTTGACACACTGCGTATCGATCATTTTCGGGGGCTTTCTGAATATTGGGAAATTCCCGCTGGCAAAAAGCCGATAGACGGCAGCTGGAAAAAGGGTCCGGGGCAGGAGTTTTTCAGACAGCTGAAAAAAATAATCCCAAACCCTGACATTATAGCCGAGGATTTAGGATTTGTCACCAAAGATGTGGCCGATCTGCTGGAATATACAGGGTTTCCGGGTATGCGGATAATACAGTTCGCATTCTCGGGCGATGGCGCCGAAAACATCTATCTCCCGCATAATTACATCGAAAATTCGGTTGCATACACCGGAACCCACGACAACAACACCCTGCTCGGCTGGTTGTGGGAACTTACCCCGTCCGAACGGGAATATGCACTGAAATACTGCGGATTTACCGATAGCAACTGGAGCGGCGGCGGGGAAAAATCGGGGGCCGTGAGGGCGATAATACGATCGCTCTATCAAAGCCCGTCCGCCATAGTGATTCTGCCGATACAGGATCTGTGCGGATACGGGCGAGACACCCGCATGAACACTCCCGGCGTTAGCAAAAACAACTGGTCATTCAGAATCACATGGGATCAGATAAACAAAATCGACCAACCGTGGTGCGCCGAAATGAATCGGATGTACGGGAGGGATGGGGTGCGGTAAGATATGATAAACGTGAACTATATACTAACACACCGAAAGACCGCAGTGGCCGAGATTGAGATAAATCCCAAAAGAGCAAACATTACCGCTGTGGGCAGGGTGATTAACGCCAATCACCTGCCGGTTGGCATAACCGTTGTCAACAATATCCCCGATATAGATGATCTCAACGACTGGTGGCAGGGGCGTTCTATTCCGGCAAGCAGGCAGAATTTTCTTAGGGCAATGGAAAATATGGATGTTTCTTCTTCGCAGGAATTAATATTAAAATGCTTGGGGCTTTCACTGTCAGACCAGTATTGGGTGAATCCTGTCCAAAACCAACTTAGGTGGGAGGATATAAATTTCTTCGACAATCCTTTTTCAGAAGATGTCGGCAACGCTTTGTTTTGTGAGACTATGAACAGCAGGCCGCTCGATCTGCTTGCTCCTGATAACACCTCCGACGGATGGCTGAAAAAAAGATGGAAAATCATTGACGGCAAGCGATGTCTGATAAAGGGAGGCAGTGACCCCTTTCACCAGGAACCCTGCAACGAGGCGATCGCAACGGCCATTATGCAGCGGTTGAAGATCAACCACATTCCTTATAGGGTTAGCATACAAAAAGGTCTTCCTTATAGTATATGCGAGAATTTTATCACATCCGATACGGAATTGGTCAGCGGGTTTTATATTCATAACACAAGAAGAATCAAGAATCCGAATGATTTTTACACACACTTTTTAGAGTGCTGCAACGAGCTAAAAATACCAAACGCTCAAGAGGATTTTGACAAAATGCTGACCTTGGATTATCTCATCGCCAACAAAGACAGACACATGAGCAACTTTGGAGCGGTTAGAAACGCCCAAACCCTCGAATGGACAGGGCTTGCTCCTGTTTACGACAGCGGCACTTCGCTGTGGCACAACAAACTTGATATTGACCCCAAAACAGCGCCCTGCAGCAAGCCTTTTCTCGGCACACATGAAGAACAGATAAAATCGGTAAAAGACTTCTCGTGGTTTGACCCATCCCTGCTAAGCGGCATTCGGGATGATTTTTACAACATTCTCTCGCTGTCCCCGCATATCAACGAACAGCGAATACACAGTATTTGGAACGCATTTAAAACAAGAGTGGATATGATTATGTGTTGACATATACAGCATAGATGGGTATAATATTACCATAGTAATTTGCGAAACCACGAAAGGATATGATTATAGATGTTTGAGAGCATTGAATCAACGGCTTGCAATGTGTTAATGCAATACCCTGTAAAGCGAGCGGCATTTTTCGGTTCAGCAGCACGAGGAGATATGTCCGAAAAAAGCGATATAGATATGTTGGTTGAATTTCTGCCTGATACCCAAGGGCTTGATTTTTTCGGACTTCGTGTCGATTTAGAAGAAGCGTTTGGCTGCCCTGTAGATTTGATAACATGGAACGCCTTGTCAAAGTCGAAACCCGGATTCAAAAAAACTGTTGAAAGCGAGGCAAGGTTGATTTATGGATAGAAGATTACGGAGTGTTTTGGAACATATGTTGGATGATTCTATAGATATAATAAATTTTACCGCTGAAATTGGAAATGCTGATGCCTTCGCCGCCAGCCGTCTCTATCGCAAGGCTATTGTTATGTCTATCCTTAATATTGGTGAATTGGCTAAAAATCTTCCTCAAGAATTTAAGTCAAAATATAACGACATTCCGTGGAAGAAAATCGCAGGTATGCGAGATGTTGCGGCACATGGTTATCATGTAATGGATGATGACATTATTTGGAATGTAGCTGTTCAATCTATACCGGAATTGCATGATTTTTTGAGGGTGCGTTTGAAAGAGGTGGATTTATGAAGTATTATTTATTTCCAAAGGAGTTCGGCGATGTTTCGGTGGATCGGCTGATGGAGTTGTGCGTGAAGATGGGGTTTGATGGTCCTACGGCGCTTGTGCGTGACGGGTATCAGCTCAGCGACAGCAATCTAAAGACCGCCCTTGCCGAATATGTCAAGACTGCACAAAAGCACGGGTTGAGCGTTACATATGCCCAGACGGGTCTTCAGATGAAAGGGCTGTCGGCCGACAACCAAACCCTCAAGGCGCTTGCGGACGGCGGAATCACCCAAGTCCGCACAGGCATGATGGGCAAGGATGTCGTTCCTGATTACCGTATGCTGGACGATTATCTCAAAAGGGCGGTCGCAGATGCCGAGAATGCCGCGCGGGCAAACAAAATCCAGCTGGTGGTTCAGATACACGGCAATCTGTACCCGCACAACGCTACCGCCGTTTGGAACGCCGTTAAGGATTCAGACCCAAGATACATAGGCATAAAACTCGATCCCGGCAACAACCTTGTGTTTGAGGGGTACGAGAGGTTTGATTATCAAATCAGGCTGCTGCGTGACTATATCGTTGCGGTTGGCGTTAAGGATGCGGCGATACTGCAAACTCCCGGCGTTACAGGCGGGGCAAAGGGATGGCACCGCAGGTTTGTCCCCGTGACAAAAGGCATGACCGACTGGAAGCTGATTCTAAGCGAACTCCGCAGTCAAAACTTCACGGGGCCGTTGGTGTTCATGCCGTTTTTTGAAGCGGCGGACAGGGATGAGCTGATACGGGTTATTACGGAAGAGGTACAGTTTATGAAGGAGCAGGAATCATTATGAATAAAACAGCTATAGTTACCGGAGCGGCCGGAGGGATAGGCAGTGAGGTTGTTCGCAGTCTTGCCGCCGATGGATATGGGGTTGTCGCCACCGACATTGTCCCGGACGAACAGGCGGTTGGCATCTTTACAGGAAATGTCGCCTATATTAAGCGCGATGTTACAAGTGACACAGATCGGCGCAAGCTGATCGATTTTGCCATAGGCATGACGGGTAGGCTGGACTGTCTTGTAAACGTTGCCGGAATAGCTCCTGCCACCAGAATGGATCTGCTCGAAATGACCGAGGAGAGTTACGACAGGGTTATGAATGTCAACCTGAAAAGCTCCATGTTCATGTGTCAGCTTGCCGCAAAACAGATGATCAAGCAGGGTGACGGTGGTTTTATTGTGAATATCTCATCGGTGTCGGCATTTGCGGTGTCGGTCAATCGAGGTGAGTATTGCATATCAAAGGCGGGAATGTCTATGATGACACGGCTCTTTGCCGACCGCCTTGCCGCAGAGGGGATATGCGTGTATGAGATACGCCCCGGAATAATCGCTACAGGCATGACGGCCGCCGTCAAGGATAAGTATGACAGGATGATAGCAGACGGAGTCTTCCCCATTCCGAGATGGGGTACCCCTGAAGATGTCGCCAATGCCGTTTCGGTGCTGTGCAGCGGAAAACTGGCCTACTCCACAGGGGATGTCATTAATGTAGACGGCGGATTTCATATACAGAGGTTGTAATTAAGGAGATGATGTTATGTGGACAAGAGAAATGCTCAAGACAAACGCAAAGACTCTGCTGAAAAAGCACTATTGGATGGTGTTTTTGGCCTGTTTGGTTGCGGGTATCTTAGGAGGAAGTCTTGACAACGGCGGCGTCAACTATAACGCCTTTACCGCCAGATCCGGGATTGGTTCTTTGGGACAATCGCAGACCGACACAACGCCATCAACCGATAACAATCTGTACTCTATACCTGAGGCTCGGCCCTACTTTCCCGATTCTGAGATACGAGATACTAGGAAGATTGATGCGATTGCGTTTGTCATTTTCGTCTTTTTGTTTGTTTTTATTTTGGTCATAGCTATAGTTTCTGTCTTTATGATATTTGTGGCAAATCCTATACGGGTCGGTCTGTGCCGGTATCTTATGGAGGCACGGCAGGACAAGATAGATATGGGAACGTTGTTTTGGGCCTTTGGGTCGGGCAGATACATGAACATTGTCAAGATTATGTTTTTTCGATACCTATATATAGCCTTGTGGTCTTTGCTCTTTATCATTCCGGGCATAGTAAAGTCGTATGAATATTTTTACATTCCGTGGCTGCTTGCGGAAAACCCGCAGATGAGCAAGGACAGAGCGTTTGATCTGTCAAACAAAATGACCTACGGAGATAAGGGCAGGATTTGGATTCTCGATCTGTCTTTTATAGGCTGGAATTGTCTTGCCGTTTTGACCTGCGGCATCGGAGTGCTTTTCTTAGCGCCCTATATCGCCGCTACTCTGGCCGAACTATACGCCTTCGCCAGAGAACGTGAAATCTATCACCATCCCGAAATCGCCAGAGAACTTCCGGGGTTTAAGGGGAGTGACGGACAATTGACAATAAACAATTGACAATTATTTGTAATTTCAATCCCCCGTAACTGTCCATTGTTCATTGTAAATTGTTAATTGTCCGTCGCCCGCCCTTGCGAGGTCACCCTGCAGCAGACCACCCCGCCGCTGCGGCGGCACCCCCCCCCCCAGGGGGATAGGGGGCTGCATACTATTATTTTCAAATTCCCCCTCGGGGGGGGGGGGGAAAACACCCAACAAAAATGCGCTAGTGT
>WRME01000039.1 GCA_009777275.1 Oscillospiraceae bacterium | reverse complement strand
CCCCCAGAGGGGAATGGGGCTTGCATACTATAATTTCCAATTCCCCTCTGGGGAGGGGTGGCAAACACTCGCAACAAAGTTGCGATAGTGTTTGACGGGGTGGTCTGCCCTCGGTCATCCGTGGTTACCCCCGTGCATACCGTAGTTATTGCAGACGGGGTGGTCTGATACAATTGTAAGTACAGGAGTTTGATAAAAGAAAGTGAATCTTGATGATTTTCTTAACAGGCTGAAATATGCTTGTGATATTGAGGATGTAGTGTCTTCTTATGTAACTCTTAAACGCGCGGGGCGGCATAAGAGCGGACTTTGTCCGTTTCATTTGGAGAAGACGCCCTCGTTTGTTGTATACCCCGATACTCAGTCTTTCTTCTGCTTTGGGTGCGGGGTTGGCGGGGATGTTATCAGCTTTGTGATGAAGCATGAGAATCTCGATTATATGGAGGCTCTGAGATTCCTGTCGGCGCGTTCGGGCATACCAATGCCGGAGGACAGCCGTGACAGCGGCATGGCCGAGATAAAAAAGCGGATATACGAGGCCAATAAAAAGGCGGCTCGATTCTTTTACAAGCAGCTGGGAGAGGATTGCGGCAGATATGCCCGCAAATACGCAGCCGGAAGAGGGCTAACCCCCGAAACGGTAAGAAAATTCGGCATAGGATACGCACCCGATGGGTGGGACGGATTAAAAGACCATATGCTGTCGGAGAAATTCACTCTGGAAGAGCTTGCGGCGGCCGATCTTATAGTAAGAGGGAAAAACGGCGGATACTATGACCGATTCAGAAACAGACTGATCTTTCCGATAATAGACCTGAGAGGAAATGTAATCGCATTCAGCGGCAGGGCTCTCGATGATAAGGGGGCAAAATACCTCAACTCGTCCGATACTCCTGTCTTTAAAAAAAGCCACAATCTGTTTGCTCTCAACTTTGCCAAAAGTGCAGGAAGCCGCCGATTGGTTCTAGCAGAGGGGAACATGGACGCCGTATCTATGTGGCAGGCGGGAGTTACCGAGGCGATCGCCGCCTGCGGAACCGCCTTTACGGCCGAACAGGCAAAGCTGGTCTCCCGATATGCCGATAGCGTTGTAATAGCATACGATTCTGATATAGCGGGGCAAAAGGCGACCGAGAGGGCGACGTCGCTGTTATCGCAGGCAGGGGTAGAGGCAAGCGTGCTGATACTGAACGCAGACGATCCTGATATAAAGGATCCCGATGATTATATACGCAAATACGGGGCGTTGCGTTTTCGTGACTGTCTTGAAAAATCTAAACCCGTGCAGAGTTACAAGTTTTCTACGCTCAAGAACAAATACGACCTCTCCCTGCCGGAAGAAAAGATCAAGTATATACACGGATGCGTTGAGGCGCTGGCCGAGATATACGATGATATAGAGCGGGATGTCTATATAAGCAACATAGCGGCCGATACGGGAATATCCAAAGAAGTATTGCAGAACAGCACATCTGATCTGATAAAAAAAAGGGCGAAAGGCCGCAAACAGAAGCAATGGCGTGACACCCTGTCGGGCAGGGAGATTTACGGCGATAGGCTGAATCCGAGTAAGGCGGACAACCTAAAGGCATCCATGTCGGAAGAGGGAATTATTTGGTTTATATTGGGCAATCCTGATTACAGAGAATACATATTGTCAAAAATAAAGAGCGAGGATTTTGTTTCCGAGTGGAGCAAACGTGTATTTTTCCTTATAATGGACAAGCTAAAGGATAATCGAGCCATAGATTTCACTGCCTTTTCATCAGAGCTGTCGCCCGAAGAAATGAGCAGATTAGCCGGAATCATGGCAAAGAAAACAGAATTTTCTAATACAAAAAAACAACTGGACGATTATATAGACGTGCTGTTGTCGAATAAAAATAAAAAAGGCGACACAGAGCTTGAGCAAATGTCACCTGAGGATATAAAAAATTATATGATAAATAAACGGAAAAAGCAGGGGGAGCAATAGTTTATGGGAAATATTGAGTCATCCAAAAGCATTAACGAGTTAATGGAGCGGGGCAAAGCCAACGGCAAGCTGACAACCCAGGAAATAACAGATTTGTTTGAGGAATTTGATTTCGATGCCGAGCAGATGGATAAACTCTATGATTCTATAGAGGGTTTAAACATCGAGATTATTGACAGCTTTTCGGCCGAAGAAGAGTTCGACCTAAACATCGATGTTTCTCTTGCAGACGAAATCGAGAACACATTAGCGGCTGAGGGAAGCGGCTCAGACGATCCTGTCAAGGTCTATCTCAAGGAGATAGGCAGGGTTCCGCTGCTTACCGGGTCTGAAGAGATCGACCTTGCCAAAAGAATGTCTGAGGGTGATCTATATGCACGCCGCCGTCTTTCCGAGGCGAATCTGCGGCTTGTGGTGAGCCTAGCAAAGCGGTATGTCGGACGGGGGATGCAGTTTCTCGACCTGATTCAGGAGGGCAACCTGGGTCTTATCAAGGCTGTTGAAAAATTCGATTATACCAAGGGTTTCAAGTTCTCTACCTATGCCACATGGTGGATACGACAGGCAATAACCCGCTCTATTGCAGATCAGGCGCGGACCATAAGAATCCCTGTTCATATGGTAGAAACAATAAACAAGGTTAAAAAGGCGTCAAATCAGCTGCTCCACAGAAACGGACACGAGCCGACACTCGACGAGATAGCAAAAGAACTGCATATGTCGGTAGAAAAGGTGCGTGAGATAATACGGACCTCTCAGGAGCCTGTGTCGCTTGAAACACCCATAGGTGAGGAAGAAGACAGCCATTTAGGCGATTTCATACCCGACGACGATGCTCCGGCACCTGCAGAGGCGGCATCCCATACCATGCTCAAGGAACAGCTGGGGTCAATCCTCGGCACACTCACCGACCGTGAGGAAAAGGTATTGCGTCTGCGTTTCGGGATGGAGGACGGGCGCTCGAGAACCCTTGAGGAGGTAGGGCGTGAGTTCAATGTAACAAGAGAGCGTATCAGGCAGATAGAGGCCAAAGCGCTTAGAAAACTGCGTCATCCCAGCAGAAGTAAAAAACTCAAGGACTTTTTGGATTGATTTTTCGCAATCAACGCCAATTTATTTAATTTCATACATACTGTACATTTTTCATAACCACGGGCGGCAGATTGCCGCCCCTACAGCAATCTTTTTAGTTCCTCGTAAAAATTTTCTCGTGTTCCGGCGAGTATGATGATTATTAATTTTTCATCCTCTTCATATATTCGATATGCAAGCTCATAATTTGTCCCTGAGTATCTCACATCATATCCATAAATTCCGCGTAAATCGCCTGTTTTTTGCCTCCCTATATACGGATCTAATTTTAAATCATCGATAGCTTTCTTAAAGGATGCCTTTAACTGCTTATCCTTGATTTTTTTTCAAATATCGTTCGGCAGATCTTAAATATTTAACCTCATACATAATTTATATTTCTCCAAAAATATCCTCAGTTGATACAGATTTAAGATTTCCTGCGGCAATTTCGTCCGACTCAGAAATTAAAACACCTATCGCCTTTTTAATATTAATATGTTGTTCTTCAAATTTTTCTACTAACTCATTACCGTTATATCCTTGAGAAATTAGATCCTTTAATATATCAATCGTAAAAACATCGTTAAAATTATCGTTAGCCGTTTCAAACGGACGAATTATAACAGCATCGTTAGCAACGAAACATTCGGCTTTTTTTCCAAAATGCAATTCTTCAAAAAACACTAAAGGAATCGTAACCTGTCTATCATCTGTTACATTCAGGATTTTGCTGTTTATTCCATTCATGTATTATCCCACTCTTTCTTTTGATTTTCATAATCACCCTAATGTCTCCCTTATATAATTCAAAGCCCCGCCTGCTATAATGATTTCACGGTCTCTTTCGCCTAGGGATGATGTTAGAGTTATGCAGGTGTTTTTTGTTGTGTTACGCATGGTTATTTCAGAGCCGTTTTTGATTTCGCTGAGAATATTGCCAAGCTCCAATTGGTCGCCGAGTTCGATATTATTATAATCATCGGGATTGACAAAGGTTAGCGGCAGTATTCCCGCATTAACGAGATTGGCGGCATGAATCCTCGCAAAGCTCTTTGCTATGACCGCCTTTACTCCCAGATAGAGGGGGACAAGGGCGGCGTGTTCTCGTGACGAACCCTGCCCGTAATTGACCCCGCCGATTATGAATCCCTTTCCGGCATCCTTGGCTCTCTGCGGGAAAGCGGCATCGCATACCTCAAAGCAATACTGTGACAAATGCGGTATGTTAGAGCGGTAGGGCAGTATCTTTGAACCCGCAGGCATGATATGATCGGTGGTAATATTATCTCCGGTTTTGAGCAGAACATCGGCTGTGATACTTTGCGGTAACGGCTGTCCCGTCGGGAACGGCTTGATATTCGGGCCTTTGATCACCTCAACATCCTCCGATTGGCCTGCGGGCGGTACGATCATGTTATCGTTGACCTTGAATCTTTGCGGCATTGTGAATGACGGCATCTTTCCAAGCTCGGTCGGGTCTGAGATGGATCCCATAATAGCGGAATATGCCGCTGTCTCGGGACTGACGAGATAGACCTCGGCATCGGCTGTGCCTGAACGTCCGATAAAGTTGCGGTTAAATGTACGGAGCGAAACACCTGCAGAGTTTGGCGACAATCCCATGCCTATGCAGGGCCCGCAGGCGTTTTCGAGAATACGGGCTCCCGATTCTATGAGTTCTCCCAATCTGCCGCTATCCGCCATCATACCCACCACCTGCTTAGAGCCGGGGGATATGGACAGGCTAACATCGGGATGGACGGTGTTGCCTTTTAGTATGTCGGCAGTTCGGGTTAAATCAAGCAGGGAAGCGTTTGTGCAGGAACCTATACAAACCTGATTGATCTTTATGCCCTTTAGCTCGCTTACCGGCTTGACCGAATCGGGACTGTGGGGACAAGCCGCCATCGGAACAAGCTGGCTGAGATCAATATCGTAAATCTCGTCATAGACAGCATCGGTATCCGCAGACAGCGGAATGTAGTCGTCCTCCCTGCCCTGTGCCGCAAGAAACTCCAATGTTCGTGAATCGGAGGGGAAGATTGAGGTAGTCGCTCCAAGTTCCGCACCCATGTTGGTGATGGTTGCCCGCTCGGGAACCGACAGGGTCATAATGCCGTCGCCGCCGTATTCGATAACCTTGCCCACCCCGCCTTTTACGGTGAGGATGGACAGAACCTTGAGTATAATATCCTTTGCACTGACCCATTCCCGCAGTTTTCCCGTTAGATTTATACGCACAGATTTCGGCACCGTTATGTGATATGCACCGCCCGCCATAGCAACGGCGACATCGAACCCGCCCGCTCCGCAGGCAAACATTCCGATACCTCCGGCTGTGGGTGTATGACTGTCTGAGCCTATGAGGGTCGCTCCCGGTCTGCTGAATCTCTCTAAATGCACCTGATGGCAAATCCCGTTACCCGGACGGGAGAAGTAGACACCGTGCTTTTTCGCAACCGTCTGTATATAGCGGTGATCATCGGCATTCATAAACCCCGACTGCAATGTGTTGTGGTCGATATACGCAACACTCCGCTCGGTCTTGACCCTCGGCACCCCCAGCGCCTCAAACTGCAGATACGCCATAGTTCCCGTGGCATCCTGCGTAAGGGTTTGGTCTATTCGTATAGCGGCGCTCTCACCCTTTACAAGCGTACCTCCCACGATGTGGCTTGATATGATTTTTTCAGCTATTGTCTTTCCCATGATATTCGATCTCCTTTATAGTAGTGGTTGTGGTTTCATCCCTGTATATCTCGTTTTTCCTTTTCCACTCACGGCTGTGGGCGATAAGGGGCGGCGACAGCGCCGCAAATCCGATGGCTATGGGGATGGTCATTGCCAAGATAGGGTTTTGGATGAAGAATATAAAAGCAAAATTCGGAATGAACATCAAGAAACTCACAAACTCGCCGAATGCCGTGAATATCTGCGGTATTGTCAGTTCGGGTATGAGATAGAATATTTCTATCATGCCTTGGTGGTCTATTGCCTGTTCATAGACGGTGTTGCTGTGTTCGGTAAAACTGAAGGCCAGATGCAAGGCTCCGGTTGCGGCGTATATCACCGATGCTATGCCGAATGACGGCAGGAACTGAACTATCGGGCGTTTTCTCGCAAAGGCATAGGTAGCCATATACAGCAGGAACAGATATATCAGCCATGTTACAAAAATCAGAAGATAGAACCAACTGCTCGTGCTTAAAACGGTGTCGAGTTTTGCGGCAAAGAAGACATCGGCAAAGTAGCAGATTATCCTGAACAAAAGCATAGAGAACAAGGAAGTCAGCAGAGCAACCCCGTAGATAGCCGTTATAAAAAACAGCGAATTTATCAGTATGGTTTTTATTGTCCGATTCATGTTTCACCTATGCCTTTCTGCATTATCAACCCTGTAGGGTACGCACCCCTGTGCGTACCGCCCTATGTGTGTATTCCATGAATTGTTCACACAACAATCATTCCCACAACAAATATATTTCCGTTGGAATGGGCAACGCCCATAAGCGGATTGATCGATTTATCCTCAAGCCTGGATTGCAGCAGTTTGGCGGCGGCCGTTCCCGCCTCCTGAACCGTTCTGTATGCCGCAGCGTCCAGCGAAAATGTGATGGGATCGGGAGAGAATCTGAAATAACTCGACCCTGTGGTAATGAATGTTGTTAAGGGTCTGCCGTTGACAATGTCCTCAGCGCATCCGTTTAGGAAGCTGCGCATCATGTCCTCTTCTGCCGGAATATCTGTCACTATGACAAAGGTTTTTTCGTAATTTAATTGGCCGTATACACTTGCAACTTTTACTATGCTTTCGAGAACATTGGTTGTGATGGTATCCCCCAACGGATCGGCACGGTCCAATATAGTCCCTGTCAGCGGATCTGTTCCGGGCGGCAGTGAGTTTGCTCTGAGCGAATCGTTCAAAGGCTTGCCTTCTTGACTAACCCGCTCGTTGCTTGTGCGGGGAGGTCTTGAGGACGCAGTCCTTATTTCGGGAATCAGCGACGTCCGTGTTGTCCGTGATGTTTGGGAGGGCGGTCTTGTCGCACGGGTGCTTCGTGACGGAGCCATAGCACCCGGCATGGCCTTCTTTTCAGAATCATCGCTGTTTTCACCATCTGTATCGGTTGTTTCGAGGGTGAGGTTATCTGTTTCGCTGCATCCTGCAAAGACATTGGCGACAGCGGCAAAGACCAATAGAGCCAGCACTATCGAAAGCAATTTTTTACCCATCATAATAATTCCTCCTGCTTGTTATATATATTTATTCTGTTCTTACCCTGATTTTTAGCGATATAGAGCGCATCGTCCGCACATTTTATGGCGTTGGTCAAATCGCTCTTTTCTATTGCCGCTATTCCAAAACTCGCAGAACAGCTCACCGATGATTCGCCGCTTTCAAAGGTCTTTCCGCATATGCTTATACGCATACGCTCGGCCATTTCGGATACATTGTTCTCATCTATGTTTTCTGCGAGAATTATAAACTCTTCCCCGCCGTAGCGTGCGAAGAGATCGTATGGACGTATGAGAGTTTTTATGCGTAGAGCCGTCTGAGATAGGACGAGATCGCCTGTAGAGTGTCCATATGTATCGTTGACGTTTTTAAAATTGTCGAGATCAAAGAGTATGATGTAATTGGTCGTTCCCAATCGGCTTGAGCGTTCGGTGTTTATTATTGCCTGCTCCATAAAGAACCGCCTGTTGTGTATGTTTGTGAGTGCGTCTGTCTTTGCCATGTTTTCAAATTTTGTCCGCATATTTTTGAGTATATAGTTATTCTGCATGACCAAAAAGACCAGCACGCATATAAATATTCCCGATAGTATCAGTATGATATTTTCAGAATATGCGTACCACGCCCTAAACGGAGCCACCCTGAGATACCACTCGGCATTAAGAATGTCTACTCGTTTTTCCAGGTAGTCTTCGGTGTAATCGGTAATGGTTCCCGCTATGATCTGACGCTCGTTCGTATCGGGGCTTATACGCCACAGCTCGTAGGACAGACCCCGTGCCGCAAACCACTCAAGCTCGGCAATATCGGAGATAATCTGAGGGTATTTTAGTGTTACCGATACAAGCCCCCAAAACTCACCATCGATAAATATAGGCTTTCTGCCGACAAGAGCCTGACCTCCCTGAACAAGATTAAAGGGACCGCCTAACACAAGTTCGCCCGATTCTCTTGCGGCTATGGCTTCCTTGTTACCCGCACCTTCGCTGAAAAAATCCAGCCCTATAACCGCCTCATTGCCTGTTATAGGATAGACCTGCGACACAACCCCTCCGGGAGCTACAAGTATATTCATTATAACAGAATCGTCCGACAACGACATCGCTACATACTCAAAGTTGTCAAGATTCCCGTTGTTGTGTACTATAACTGCGGCAAGTGAATCTGTCTTGTGAAAGAGCTTGTATATTCTCTCGTTGATATGATTCACCTGCTCTGATATAAACTGCTCTATCTGCGCTCTTTCAAGATTAGACCTGTTTATAACAGCCATGCTAATCAAAAAAGAACATAGCGTAATCGAAATCATAAGCGAAACAACCGATATAGCCGGGAATTTGTTCGATCTCTTAGCCTCCTGCATTTTATAAACAGTCCTCCTAACTACAATACAATATACCCGGATGATATTTCCTCGAGCATCCTTGTTGTGTCCGTGTTCACAGAGTTTTTCTCGAATATTATGACCGTCTTTTGCGGATCGATCATGCTTGTTTCTATTGTTTTTTTCATATCATCGGACGGTATGTTTATACTCATCTTGGTGTCGGCGGCATGGTCGAGAATACTGTCGGTATCGGAGAATAGCAGCAGTCTTGCTCCTTTTTTAACGGCGCTCTGTATCTTCATAGCGGCAACGCCGTATTCCGTGACGATATTTGATCCGACCGCTACGATAAGCTCGGCCTTTTCAAGCTGATTGAGCCGATCAAGTGTATCGGCAGAAGGGTTGTCATTGGACGGCGGCGTTTGGCCAAATCCGAAGGCGCCCTTGTGGCAGAGCAGGTCTACAGGCAGAGAGCGGGTTATCATGCTGCCCTTAGATGCAAGCCGCATTTTGCAGCCGACAGAACAGAGCCCGCAGACCGTTTCGGTTATATCTTCTTTGAACGGAACCTGTTTTGCTATGGGCATTATCTGGGTCAACGCTCCTGTGGGGCAGAGAGCGGCGCACATTCCGCATGAGACACAGTCGGTATCACGCAGATCGGTATCGAGAGCGGGTTGCACCTCGGTATCAAATCCCCGCCCGACAAGACCCCACGCCGATGCTCCGACAGTCTGATCACAAACCCTTACGCACAATCCGCAGAGGATGCACTTTTCGGGATTGCGGTGTATATGCGGATGGTCATTGCGGGTGGTATGCTTATGTCTTTTGCCGCTGTATTTTTCAGGATAAACATCGTATTGGTTGGCGTATTCTATAAGCCGACACTCAAAGAAATCTATACATCCGCACTCAAGGCATCTTGCCGCCTCTTGTTTGGCGGCATCCTCTGTCATGCCTGATGTTGTTTCGTTAAAATCGTTCCTGCGATCTGCCGCCGATCTGCAGTGGGTTTTTATGCGGGGTGATTTTTCTATATGAGCAAAATCATCGGCGCTCTTCTCTGTCTTAGAATAATATGGAGTTTTAGATTGCAACTCCTGCCCGCTCAGATAGCGGCATATCACATCGGCGGCTCTCCTGCCCTCTCCGATAGCCCGTACCGCTATGTCTGCACCCTTGTTGGCGACATCGCCGATAGCGAAAACGCCCGGGGTATCGGTAAGGAATGTATGCTCATCCGCCGCAATAGTTCCGTATTTTGTCCTGCCGATCTCACTCAGGCCAAAGGCAGGGTTTAGATTAGGCTTTTGACCGATAGCAACTATGACAATATCGACGGCTATAGTCTCTTCACTGCCCTCTATAGGCACTGGACTTCGACGTCCCGAACTGTCGGGCTGTCCAAGCTCCATGAGCTGAAGACGAACAGACTTGACCCTGCCGTTCTCACCTATCAGTTCTATCGGATTGGTGAGGGTCTTGAACACAACCCCCTCCTCCTCGGCCTCATGTATCTCTATGGCTTCTGCGGGCATCTCGTTTTTGGTCCTGCGGTAGATGCTGTAGACATTGTCTGCACCCAGTCTTATTGCGGTGCGGCAAGCATCCATGGCAGAGTTTCCCCCGCCGACGACCGCTATGTTTTTTCCCGCAAAGTCGGAACCCGCAAGATTACCCACCGATACATCGAGCAAAAACTCTATCCCGCCGAACACGCCGTCCAGCTCTTCACCGCGGCACCCCAAAGCCATACTCAGCCAGGCGCCCGCCGCTACAACAACGGCGTCATGCTGGCTTCGGATAGTCTCTAAGGATATATCACGCCCGATCTGTATGTTGTTGCGGAAGACTATACCCGTCTCCTGTATGGTTTTTATTTCACTGCTCAAAACGCTCTTAGGCAGACGATACTCGGGAATACCGTATCTCAGCATACCGCCCATCTCGGGCATAGCCTCAAACACAGTCACCGAATGTCCTGCGATTCTGAGAAAATATGCCGCCGTCAGTCCTCCGGGGCCGCCTCCGATAACGGCGATACTCTTACCTGTAGGCGGGGCGATCTCGGCCGTCTGCAAACCAAGATACATATCTCCGGCAAATCTCTTGAGCGCCGCTATAGAGACGGGCTCTTCGGCTAATTTGCGGCGGCATTCGCTCTCGCAGGGATGGGGGCAAACCCTGCCGATAGAGGCGGGCAGGGGCAGTTTTTCTTTAATAAGCCGCAGAGCCTGTTCATACTCACCGTTGGCGATTAGTCCGGCATATCCCTGACAATCGGTCTCGGCAGGACAGGCGGCGGCGCATGGAGGGCGGCAGTCACCGATATGATCGCTGAGCAGCAGCTCGAGTGTCGCCCTGCGATTTTTGCGGACCCGCTCGGTATTTGTGTGTATGACCATGCCGTCTGCGGCAACGGCGGAGCAGGAACGCAGCAGTTTTGGAATCCCCTCTGCCTCAACGGTACAGATCCCGCAGGAGCCGTATGTCTCCACACGGTCATCGTGGCAGAGGGTGGGTATCTCGATACCGCAGGAACGGGCAATCTCAAATATAGTCTGACCTTCCCTGCCCGTGACCTCACGACCGTCTATTCGCAATTTGATTTCATTCATTAAACCAAACCTTTCAGATATATAAAAAAACCATGTCATCCCTGTCATTATACAACAAAATCAAGAGAATTACAATGGTTTTTTATAGAATTTTTGTTAAGAATTAAATTAAGGAAAATGCCCTCTCCGTCACGCCATGATGGACACGGTATGCACGGGGGTGCATACCCTACGGGAAAAACACCCGCCCTTGCGAGGGCACCCTCTTTACGAAAGAGGGCAAGGGGCTTACATACTATAATTTCCAATTCCCCTCTGGGGAGGGGTGGCAAACACTCGCAACAGAGTTGCGATAGTGTTTGACGGGGTGGTCTGCTGCAATTGACAATTGCGGGGGGATTCCTACGATTCTTCCAACATCAGTTTCTCTAATCGGATTATATCGGGGAAGACCATTTTTATTCCCCTGCGATACAAACGCAGCACTTCCTTAAAGCGGCTTGTGATTATTTTTTGCACGGCGGGATTGACCTGCATTGGACTTCCTGCAACTGTGTGTATGTGGTTGATATACTTAGGCAAAATCGGAAACATATTCTGAAAAAGAAATGCCGATTCACCGTCCCCGTAACGAGCGACTAAGATTTTCAAGCACTTGCCGTACCGTTCAATATCCTTCTGCATATGTACCGTATACTTCTCAACCCGACTACTCATAGGAATAACCCATAATAACCCTGTCTTCTCGTCTTTTAAGCAATAATATGTAGGACGATACGCACCGCCCTCGTGGTTTCGCATAAGTTTATCATCTTTTGCTAAATCAAAGTAAGAATTTTTGATATGATAGACATATCCTTGTTTAATGTCGTTTTCATTCATATTTGTTGCACGTCCTTTATTAAAGCAAGCCCCGTTGCCCACTAAACAGGCAACGGGGCATAATTTTCGACCCTTTTTTTGTACCCCGCTCCGGTTTGCGGCGAAAATTTGACGACCCTTTTTTTGTACCCCGCTCCGGTTTGCGGCGAACATTTTCACAGGTTTTTCAACCTACGATATACTTATATTTTACAGTGTCAAAACAAATATGTCAATAGTTTTGAAAATGTTTATTTTAATTTTATCTGTAGTTCGTGGTTACTCATGCTCCCCGTATTTGCCGCCTGCAAATTCAGGATAGCGATCACGGCGGTCGATCTCTAAATCACTATAGGTAACAAAGTCGGTATAAATCCCGAATACACCCATTTGCAACAAACCTTCGATGAACTCTGTATCGTTGATGGTATGGACGAATGTGAAAACTCCGAGTTGGTTCAAGGCGCTGATAAACTCCGGCGTAGCCCGTCCAATCGGCATACACACGGCGGAAATCCCCGTTTCCCGAACAAACTCGATAACCTCTTCTCCGGTATCGGGAGAGGCATAGAGCGTATAGATATGCGATTTGAAATCATAGTTTTCCAGCATGAACCGAACCATCGCCTGAGTATATGATTGCACGACAATCCTGTCCGCCAGTTTCGGGTCACGCTCGTTTATAGCAGAAAGCATATAGTCAAAGGATCTTCTTTGCATATCCAAATTATGATTATATTTTGTATCGGTTATGATATAAAAATCATCGTAATCCATCATTAGATCGCATATCATCTCGAATGACATAAGGGTGTAGGGGACATTTTGCGTTTCTTCCTCAAAAGTTCCTATCGGCTCAGGTCTGTCGTGAAGGGTTACCAAAACATCATCAGAAGTAAACTGAAAGTCAACCTCGAACAGCTTGTGACCTTTTTGATAGTTTTCGTGAAAAGCCTCCAAACTATTGGTATATGTAACGCCGTCAAGACCGCCGAAACCATGGGCGACAAGATAACCTTCCTTGAGATAATCTATTCCGGTGCTCTCTCCGGTACTCTCGCTTTCTCTCATTTTCGGCAACGCAAAGACAATCCCCGCCGTTAAAACGGCCGCCAGCAACACCGATATAATGATTTTGTTCGACAATTTCATATTACACATCCTGTTTTTGTTTATATTATAACGATATTATGGTGATTTGTCAAGGGTTGATTGCAGCAGACCACCCCGCCGCTGCGGCGGCACCCCTCCCCCGAGGGGGAAGGGGCCTGCATACTATAATTTTCAAATTCCCCCCTGGGGGGGGGGGGGAACACTCGCCACAAAAATGCGAT
>WRME01000038.1 GCA_009777275.1 Oscillospiraceae bacterium | reverse complement strand
GAGGGGAATAGGGGCTTGCATACTATAATTTCCAATTCCCCTCTGGGGAGGGGTGGCAAACACTCGCAACAAAGTTGCGATAGTGTTTGACGGGGTGGTCACGATACAATTGACAATTTACAATGAACAATGGACAGTTACGGGGGCTTGAAATTATAGAAATCCAACTCTATTTTTGCCAGCGAATTTATATTTACAATAATTGTAAATTGTAGTGGTAGGGGCGGCAATTTGCCGCCCGTGGTAAAAAATGTAGGGATGACCGCCCTCGGTCATCCGTGGTTGACTGCGGCGGGTGTTTTCCCCTTTCGTGATTTTTGTGTATTTCGTGGTTAAAAAATATACTAGGAGGTATGTTATGTGTGGTATAATAGGTTATGTAGGAAATGAAAACGCAGTTCCGATAATTGTGGATGGGTTGAAAAAGCTTGAATACCGTGGGTATGATTCTGCGGGCATAGCGGTTTACGGTGAGAGCGGATTGTTCGATGTGGTCAAACAAAAGGGACGTCTGGCGGCTCTTGAGGATAAGCTGTCCGGTTTTGCGGTAAAGGGCATCATGGGTATCGGGCATACCAGATGGGCTACCCACGGGGAACCCTCCGATGCAAACTCACATCCTCATCTGGGAACCGGAGGCAAAATCGCAGTAGTTCATAACGGAATCATCGAGAATTATAAGCAGTTAAAGGAGTATCTCTTAAAAAAAGGAATTTGTTTCGCATCCCAAACCGACAGCGAGGTTATAGCTCAGCTTGCGGAATACTACTACAACGGAGATATAATGGAAACGATCATAAAGGTAGCCAATCGGCTCGAGGGCTCTTATGCTCTGGGTATTATGTGTACGGATGACCCCGACAGGCTGATTGCGATCAAAAAAGACAATCCGTTGATCATCGGTGTGTCGGAACACGGGAGTTTTATTGCATCGGATGTTCCCGCTGTGCTGAAACACACAAACAGGGTGTATTATTTAGGCGATAAAGAGATCGCCGTGTTAAAAAAAGATTCGGTGTCATTTTATAACATAGACAGGGAGCCGATAGAAAAGACGCTTGAGAGAATAACCTGGAGCGCAGGCAGTGCGGAAAAGGGCGGATATGAGCATTTTATGCTCAAGGAGATTATGGAACAGCCAAAGGTATTGCGTGATACTATAGCCTCTGCCCTTAACAGCGGTGAGAATAAAACGGTCATTGACAAACTGGAAATAGAGAGGTATAATAAAATCGTGATCACCGCCTGCGGCTCGGCATATAATGCGGGATTTGCGGCAAAATATATATTTGAAAGACTATGCCGATTCCCCTCTGTCGAGGTCGAACTTGCAAGCGAATTTCGGTACAAAGATGCGGTTATAGACAGCAAAACCCTTGTGATTCTGATAAGTCAGTCGGGTGAAACCGCAGATACTATAGCCGCCATGCGTGAGGCAAAGTCTAAGGGATCCGATACATTGTCAATCGTGAATGTAGTCGGCAGTACCATCGCAAAGGAAGCCGACTACTGCCTCTTCACGGCGGCAGGACCCGAAATCGCAGTGGCCACCACCAAAGCCTTTTCAACCCAGCTCGTCCTGCTATACATATTGGCGATACGGTTTGCGGCAAGGCTCGGGAGGATAACGCCCGAATATGAGCGGGAATTGTCACATCAGATAACAACACTCCCGGACAAAGCCGCCCAGATTCTTGAACAGATTGATTTTATTCAAAAATACGCATCCGAAAGCGTTGGCTCTAAGAGCATCTTCTTTATCGGACGGAACATAGACTATGCCATCGCTTTAGAGGGTTCGCTCAAGCTCAAAGAAATATCCTACATTCATTCGGAGGCCTATGCGGGCGGCGAATTGAAGCACGGCACTATTTCGCTGATCGAAGAGGAAACGCTTGTGGTGGCCCTCTCAAACTGCCCAAGCCTGTACGGTAAGATAATGAGCAATATCGAACAGGTCATCAGCCGAGGGGCAAAGGTTCTGATGATCGGCAATCAGCCTAAGATCAAATCGGACGGCAAACTCTCACACATCCCTCTGCCGGAGATCTGCGAATTGTTCTCACCCTCTCTCTCGGTTATTGTCATGCAGCTCTTTAGCTACTACACCGCCGCCAACAAAGGGCTTGATATAGATAAACCCCGCAATCTCGCTAAAAGCGTTACAGTAGAATAGGAGTGCAAAAAATGAACAACACAGCGCACGAGGTCTTGGAATTTGTAAAAGAAAATGATGTTAAATTTATCTGGCTGAATTTCTGCGATTTATTCGGAACGCAAAAGAGCGTCTCGATAATGGCGGATGAACTGGAGTCCGCCTTTAACAGCGGAATCTCCTTTGATGCGCACGCCGTTCGTGGATTCAAGGATGTTACGCAATCGGATCTGCTCTTGTTTCCCGATCCCGCAACACTTATGGTTCTGCCATGGAGGCCGGGACCGGGCAGGGTTGTGCGGTTCTATTGCGACATCAAAAACCCCGATGGTTCGGTATATGAACATGACAGCAGAAATATATTGAAACAGGTCATCGAGAGATGCGAAAAGATCGGATATGTCTGCAAGGTGGGACCCGAATGTGAATTTTATCTCTTCAAGACCGATGAGAATGGGGATCCGACCGATATACCGCTCGACAAAGGCGGATATTTAGATGTCGCCCCCCTTGACCGAGGGGCTGATATTCGCCGTGAAATATGCCTCACTCTTGAGGAGATGGGTATAAGACCTGAAACATCGCACCATGAGCAGGGGCCGGGGCAGAATGAGATCGACTTCAGATTCGGGGATGCTCTTGCCGCCGCCGACAATCTTCAGTCATTCAAAACGGTCGTCAAGGCTATCGCCGCAAGAGGAGGGCTTTTTGCATCCTTTATGCCCAAGCCTATTCTCGAAACGGCCGGCAGCGGAATGCACGTTAATCTTTCGCTGGCTAAAAACGGTATGAATATCTTTAAGAACACCGCAGACGGACACTCGAATATCGCTGAGAACTTTATTGCCGGAATACTTGCAAAGATACCGGAGATCACGATATTCTTAAACCCGCTCGCCAATTCGTATGAACGGTTCGGAAAATTTGAAGCGCCCGAATATGTATCATGGTCTCATCAGAACCGTTCTCAGCTTATAAGGATTCCCGCAGCAGCCGGAGAAAAGGTCAGAATGGAGCTGCGTTCCCCCGATCCGTCGATGAATCCCTATCTTGCATTTGCACTGATCATTTCGGCGGGAATCGACGGAATACAGAAGGACACAGCCCTGCCGCCTGCCCTTGACAAGGATTTGTACAGGGCGGATGAGAGTATTCTGAAAAACCTGACACCGCTCCCGTCAAATATGGCTAAGGCTATCGAGCTTGCCGAAAAGAGCGAATTTGTAAAGAGCGTGATCGGTCAGGAGTTTCTCGTAAAATATATCGCAAGCAAAAAAAGCGAATCGGAGGAATTTGCGGCGGCTGATAATAAATCGGCATTTTACAGAAAACGGTATTTCACTGTAATTTGATATGATGTAGGGTGCGTACCGTCCGGTAGGGGCGGCAACCTGCCGCCCGTGGACGTAAATGTGATTTTATATCCACGGTACGCACAGGGGTGCGTACCCTGCATTTTTTATGAAGGGCGGCGATATGATGGAAAGCGTTATGATAGTTTCAAATTCGGACAAAGGAATCGAATTGTTTTCCGATATACTAAACTCGGCTTCCGTAAATCAGATCACCGCCGTTCATTCTTGCGGAGAGGCAAGAAGACTTATTTTAGAGCGGGATTTTGATTTGGTTATCATCAACGCGCCCTTGCGTGACGAATCGGGCGAAAATCTCTCTCGGTATATCGCATCGATGGGGGTGTCGCAGGTTATTCTGGTTGTCAGAAGTGAGTTTTTCGAGGCCGTTTCGGCCGTTTGCGAGAATGACGGTGTTCTCACCATCTCAAGACCTGTGAATAGGTCTGTCTTTTGGTCGGCGCTGTCTTTGGCGAGATCGGTCCGCAGCAGACTGAAGAAAGCACAGGAAGAGAATGCCCGTCTCAAGCAAAAAATCGAGGACATACGCATCACAGACAGAGCAAAATGTATCTTAATATCATATATGAACATGAGCGAACAGGAAGCGCATAGATATATCGAAAAACAAGCAATGGACATGAGATGCACAAAAAGAGAAATAGCAGAAGGGATATTGAGAACATATGAGAGTTGAGCCCTTTCCGTCATGCTATGATGTAACCACGGATGACCGAGGGCGGTCATCCCTACAGACCACCCCGCCGCTGCGGCGGCACCCTCTTTACGAAAGAGGGCAGGGGCTTGCATACTATAAATTTCCGTATTCCCCTCTGGGGAGGGGTGGCAAACACTCGCAACAAAGTTGCGATAGTGTTTGACGGGGTGGTCTACTACAATTGACAGTTTACAATGAACAATGTACAGTTATGGGGGCTTGAAATTACAGTAGGGTACGCACCCCTGTGCGTACCGTCCTTAATAAACATTGCGTACCGTCCCAAAAAATCCCTTTCGTGTATTTCGTGGTTGGAAAATTGTCAAAAAACATATTGACATGATAATCTTTTTCTGATATAGTAGTAGATGAACAAAGGCGTTCATCAGATGGTGCCGGGGGTTGACCCCTAGTTAAGCATCATGTGATGGGCGTCTTCTTTAATCGTCACGAGGAGGTTTATGTATGCAAAACAGAACAGATCCGATCTATCTGATATTGGAGGACGGCACGGTTTTCACGGGAAAATCCTTTGGAGCTATCGGTGATATAACGGGAGAGATTGTCTTCACTACCGGCATGACCGGGTATTTGGAAACCCTTACAGACCCAAGTTATTACGGGCAGATCATTCTCCAGACATTCCCGCTTATCGGCAACTATGGCGTTATCCCCGCCGATTTTGAAAATCCATCGGTTAAAGCAAGGGCTTATATCGTAAAACATCCGTGTCAAGAACCCTCTAATTTTAGAAGTGAGGGTGATCTTGACACTTTTTTAAGAGAGCAGGGCGTTGTCGGGCTGTATGGTATCGACACACGCGCATTGACCAAAATCATCCGTAAAAAAGGCGTTATGAACGGGAAAATCACAACCTCCTACCCCACCGATTCTGACCGAGCCCAAGCGGAAGAATACACCGTCAAGGATGCCGTTGCGTCTGTTTCGTCCGACACGGTCTGCAAAACAGAGGGCGGCTCAAGGCGGGTAGCTCTGTTGGATTACGGAGCAAAACGGGGGATTCGGGAATCGCTGTCGGCACGGGATTGTGAGGTATGGTCTTTCCCGCATGATACAAACGCAAAGGACGTTTTAGCGATAAAGCCGAACGGCATAATGCTCAGCAACGGCCCGGGCGACCCTGCAGAAGCGGCAAATGCCCCGCTTGTAGATAATATCCGAGAGCTCATGCAGAGCGGAGTTCCGATCTTCGGTATATGCTTAGGGCATCAGCTGATGGCGCTGGCAAACGGATATAAAACCGAAAAACTCAAATTCGGACATCGTGGCGCCAACCAACCGGTGGGTGTCCTTGCCTCTCCCCTTGGGAGAGGTGTCACGCCGGGGCGTGACGGAGAGGGCGGAATGGCAATTAACAATGAACAATTGACAGTTGACAGTTATGGTAACATCTTCATTACCAGTCAGAATCACGGATATGCTGTTATTGCCGATTCGTCGGATGCGGGGAGTGTGTCCTTTGTCAATGTAAACGACGGTACCTGCGAGGGGATTGAATACGGCAATTCCTTTTCGGTGCAGTTTCACCCTGAGGCCTGCGGAGGCCCTCTCGACACAGCGTTTTTGTTTGACCGATTCATAGAAAGGATGGATGAATATGCCGCTCGACAGAAGCATTAAAAAGGTACTCGTTATAGGCTCAGGCCCCATAGTGATAGGACAGGCGGCCGAGTTTGATTATGCAGGAACACAGGCCTGCCGTGTTCTGCGGGAGGACGGCATCGAGATCGTGCTGGCAAACTCTAACCCCGCAACCATAATGACCGACAAAAACATAGCCGACAAGATCTACATCGAACCGCTAACACTGACTACCGTCAAGCGTATCATAGAAAAAGAACGCCCCGACAGCATATTGTCAGGGCTTGGAGGTCAAACAGGACTGACACTCTGTATGCAGCTTGCAAAGGACGGCTTTCTCGACAGGATGAATGTGCGGCTGCTGGGATCATCGCCCGATACCATTGATAAGGCTGAGGACAGACTGCTGTTTAAGCAGACCATGCAGAGCATCGGGCAGCCCTGTGTCCCCTCCGTGATAGCTACCGATGTCCAAGCGGCGGTAGAGTTTGCGGACAAAATAGGATATTCGGTTATCATACGTCCCGCCTTTACCCTGGGCGGAAGCGGCGGCGGAATAGCGCACAATCAAGAACAGCTCAGAGAGATAGCGGCAAACGGTATCGCTCTTTCGCCCATAAATCAAATCTTAGTGGAAAAATCTATAGCGGGCTGGAAAGAGATCGAGTTTGAGGTGATCCGTGACCGAGCAGGAAATGTGATCACGGTATGCTCGATGGAAAACCTTGACCCTGTCGGGGTACACACGGGTGACAGCATTGTTATCGCTCCTGCCGTTACCCTTGCCGACAAGGAATATCAGATGCTCCGTACCGCATCCTTGGATATAGTCACATCGCTGGGAGTTGAGGGGGGATGCAACTGTCAGCTTGCCATAGACCCCAATAGCTTTGAGTATGCCGTTATCGAGGTCAATCCCCGTGTTTCACGGTCGTCGGCATTAGCGAGCAAGGCGACGGGATACCCGATAGCCAAGGTTGCAACCAAAATAGCCATAGGCTATAACCTTGATGAAATCACCAACACCGTCACGGGTACAACCTATGCGGCATTTGAGCCTACCCTTGATTATGTTGCGGTAAAGCTGCCTAAGTGGCCCTTTGACAAGTTTGTATATGCTCAAAATATACTCGGAACACAGATGAAGGCGACAGGCGAGGTTATGGCTATAGCCGACAGCTTTGAAGAAGCGCTGCTAAAGGCGGTCAGAGGAGCCGAGATAGGGTTAGACAGTCTTGACCTGCCCCGTCTTGGTGCCAAGACCGATGACGAGATACGAGACCTGCTCAGTATCGTAACCGATGAGCGGCTGTTTGTGTTATATGCGGCGATAAAACGGGGTATATCCATAGATGAGCTATACAACATCACAAAGGTAGACCGCTGGTTCCTGTATGGTTTGAAAAATATACTAACGGGACGCACAGGGGTGACGTTGGGACGCACAGGGTTGGTATATAAAATGGTTGATACCTGCGGAGGAGAGTTTGAGGCGAAAACACCCTATTTCTACTCTATCGGGGATGGTACCGAGAATGAGGCACTGCCCTTTATAGCTAAAAGCGAAAGACCCCGAATCATCGTGCTGGGCAGCGGCCCTATACGGATAGGTCAGGGTATAGAGTTCGACTATGCCTGTGTCCATTGTGTGTGGACACTCAGGAGCATGGGGTATGAGGTCATCGTGATCAACAACAATCCTGAGACCGTTTCAACTGATTTTGACACGGCCGACAGGCTTTATTTTGAGCCGCTCTGCATAGAGGATGTTATGAGCGTTGTCGAGATAGAAAGACCGATAGGCGTTATCGTCTCATTCGGAGGAGGAACTGCGATAAAACTCACCAAGCAACTGCACCAACGAGGGGTCAATATCATAGGCACATCGGCCGACAACATTGATATATGCGAGGACAGGGAGAGGTTTGACGAGTTTTTGGAGCGGCTTGCAATAAAACGCCCCAATGGATACGGCGTTATGACCGAGGCCCAAGCGCTGGATGCCGCTGAAAAGCTCGGATTCCCTGTGCTGATGCGGCCATCCTATGTTTTGGGCGGGCAGAATATGATCATAGCCTTTACCCCCGACGACATAAAGGAATATATGGAGATCATTCTGCGGCAGAAGCAGGCGGGCCCCGTGCTGATCGACAAATACCTCAGCGGCACCGAGATAGAGGTGGATGCCATTTGCGACGGTGATGATATACTCATCCCCGGAATTATGGAGCATATCGAGCGAACGGGAATCCACTCGGGGGACAGTATCGCCGTCTATCCCGCCATAAATGCAGATGATGTCTTATCGGACGAGCTGTTATCTGTCACCCGAAAAATATGCACGGCCCTGAATGTACGAGGACTTGTGAATATCCAGTATGTCTTGTATCAAGACGAGATCTATGTTATCGAGGTAAACCCCCGCGCATCCAGGACGGTGCCGTATATCAGCAAGGTTACGGGTATCCCCATGTGCGAACTTGCAACAAAGGTCAGCATGGGAGAGAGTCTGCGGGATCTTGGATACAGCTCCGGCATTGCCCCTATTCCGCCCTATACCGCCGTTAAGGTTCCCGTCTTCTCCTTTGAAAAGTTGGCGGGTCTTGATACACATTTGGGGCCTGAAATGAAATCTACGGGAGAGGTATTAGGGCTTGGAAAGAATCTGGAGGAGGCTCTCTACAAGGGGCTTATTGCGGCGGGATACAAGATGAAGAAGCAGGGCGGTGTCCTGATAACCGTTCGGGACAGCGACAAGGCGGAGATTACCGATATAGCTAAGAAATTCGCAGAATGTGGATTCTCGCTCTATGCCACACAGGGTACCGCAAGGTTTCTTGTCTCCAAAGGGTTTGTTGTACAAACGGTCGAAAAGATCAATCAATGCCCTGTGAACAATACCGAAACATTACTCGAAAGCGGCAGGATCAGCTATGTTGTCTCTACCTCAGAAAAAGGCAGAGACCCTGTATTCGATGACGTTAAGATTCGCAGAAAGGCCTGTTCTCTCGGCGTTCCCTGCCTGACATCGGTAGATACGGCTAATGCGCTTGCGGACAGTCTGCTTTCGGGATACAGCCAGATCAATACCGAACTTGTAGATATAAACAATCTGCGGAAAAACCGATTGTCGCTGCCCTTTATAAAGATGCAGAGCTGCGGTAACGATTATATATACATCAATTGCTATAATCTTGAGATAAACTCACCCGAATCGCTATCGGTCTTTTTATCCGACCGACACACAGGCGTTGGCGGAGACGGTATAGTGCTGATCCTGCCATCTGATATTGCCGATGCCAGGATGCGTATGTTTAATCTGGACGGCAGTGAGGGCAATATGTGCGGAAACGCCATCCGATGTGTGGCAAAATATCTCTATGACAACGGCATTGTTGATAAAAAAGATATAGACATCGAGACACTCAGCGGTATAAGAAAACTGCGGTTGTTCACTAAAAACGGTCTTGTTTCATCGGTCAAGGTAGACATGGGAGCGGCCGAGCTGAATCCCGGTAAAATCCCCGTAAACTTAGAGGGGGAGAGTATAGTCGCAAGGACTGTTTCGATCGGCGGCCGGCAGTATGAAATCACCTGTGTTTCTATGGGCAATCCCCATGCCGTTGTGTTTGTGGAAAACGCAGACAATCTTGATATAAGCAGCATCGGGCCTTTGTTTGAGCATAGCGGACTGTTTCCCGAAAGGATAAATGCCGAATTTGTAGAGGTGACCGACAAAACCACCCTCAAGATGCGTGTATGGGAGCGGGGCAGCGGAGAGACCAGAGCCTGCGGCAGCGGAGCCTGTGCCTCTGTCGTTGCGGCGGTGCTGAATGGATACTGCGATAAAAACACCAACGTAAAGGTGCGTCTGCCGGGCGGCGACCTGATTGTAGAATACACCGATCAAACGGTCTATTTGACCGGAGGATGCAACAAGGTGTTTGAGGGGACGGTGGAGATATGAGCCAGCTTGTGTTGGTGCTCGATTTCGGCGGGCAGTATAAAGAGCTTATCGCAACTACAGTTCGCAGTCTCTCTGTCCGATCGGAGATAAGGCAGGGTGATATATCGGCCGATGAGGTCAAGCGGATAAGTCCCGTCGGAATCATACTCACGGGCGGGCCCAACAGCGTTAATCTGCAGACTTCGCCCAAATGTGACCCTGAGCTATTCAATCTGAACATTCCTGTTTTGGGTATCTGTTACGGGATGCAGATGATCTGCCATATGCTCGGAGGTGAGGTTGTATCGGCAGATGCGGGTGAATACGGATGTGTATTGGTAACACCGTCCGAATATAGCGGGATGTTGGGAGTATCCGGGCCATTTAATGCGCTGATGAGCCACAGGGACAGTGTGTCCCGTCTGCCTGATGGATTTACCGCAACCGCATATACCGACAATTGTATTGCCGCCTGTCAAAACACCGAGCGAAGGCTGTATGGAGTACAGTTTCATCCCGAAACAAAATCCACAGACGGTGGCAGGGAGATCATCAGACGGTTTTTGTACGACATTTGCGGCGCTTGCGGCGACTATACCCTTGACGACTATATAGACATTCAGGTTAAACAAATCAGACACATTGTCGGTAATAATAGGGCGTTGCTGGCGCTATCGGGGGGCGTTGATTCGAGCGTATGCGCGGCCCTGCTCTCAAAAGCCATACCCGGACAGCTGACCTGTATATTTGTAGATCACGGATTTATGCGGCAGGGTGAGGGTGACGAGATACAAGGGGTATTTGCAAAGAAAAACCTGAACTTTATACGAGTGAACGCACAGGATAGATTTCTTGCTAAAATAAAGGGAGTAACCGATCCCGAAACAAAACGCAGACTTATCGGGGAAGAGTTCATCCGTGTGTTTGAAGAAGAATCGGCAAAACAGGGCGACATTCCGTTTTTAGCGCAGGGTACTATCTATCCCGACATTGTTGAATCGGGCGGAGGGTACGGGGCTACCATAAAGAGCCATCATAATGTCGGCGGTCTTCCCGACAATCTGTCATTCACAGCCATAATAGAGCCGTTGTCCGGTCTGTTTAAGGATGAGGTTCGCAGACTGGGTAAAAAGCTGGGACTTCCGTCTAAATTGGTCAATCGGCAGCCCTTTCCCGGGCCGGGGCTTGCCATTCGCATCATGGGTGAGGTTACTGCGAAAAAGCTCGATACAATCCGCAATGCGGACGCCATTTTGCGGGAAGAGCTTGACAGGCGTAAAAACAGACCCGATCAGTATTTTGCCGTATTGACCGATACACTCACGGTCGGCGTCAAGGGTGACGACAGGACATATGACCCCGTTGTAGCCCTCAGGGCCGTGACGACAGGCGATTTTATGACCTGCCAATACACCCCCCTGCCGCACAGGCTATTGCATCGTGTATCATCGAGAATCACAAGCGAAATATCATCTGTAAGCCGTGTTGTCTATGATATTACCTCCAAACCGCCCGGAACGGTGGAGTGGGAATGACGATACAGTTGACAGTTGACAATGGACAATTAACAATTATTGTAAATATAAATTTGTTGGTAAAAATAGAATTAGATTTCTATAATTTCAAACCCCCGTAACTGTCCATTGTGCATTGTTCATTGTCAATTGGCATCATTCCCCTCTGGGGAGGGGTGGCAAACACTCGCAACAAAGTTGCGATAGTGTTTGACGGGGTGGTCTGCTGCAATTGACAGTTATGCCCTCTCCGTCAAGGTGACGGACAATTAACAATCACGGATCGAGTCGATATATTTGTTGACATATTAGTATATATATTGTATAATATAAAATAGAGTTGGAATAATACTCTTAATATTTTTATGAGGTGTTTGATATGCTAAAATCATTAACTGTCGGTAATTTGCTCGATTCGCTCATTCCTATTACGAGGTTTAACAGAGGTGAGGCTAACAAAATATTTGATGAAGTTCGGGAAACCGGGTGTAAGGTTGTTGTAAAGAACAATGCTCCGACCTGTGTGTTGCTTACTCCTGAAAGGTATCGGGAAATGGTGGACGAACTGGAAGAAGCACGGTTGTATTCCCTAATATCAGAGCGCCTGAAAAACGACATCGGCGTGACTGTTTCACACGAAGAAATGCTCAGACGCTGCGATATTATCAGTGAAGAGTTGGATGATATACCCATGGAATACGGGGTGGATTTTGAATGAAATATAATATAAAATATCATATCCAAGCCGAAAAAGACATAAAAAAGCTGGATCATTCGCAACGAAAAGTCGTCTTTAAATTAATAGAAAAGGTGGCGGAAAATCCATTGCCCAAAAACGAGGGCGGTTATGGCGATCCTCTCGGTAATAAGCATGGATTTAATCTTACAGGGTTATGCAAAATCAAGTTGCGTAGGTTGGGGATCCGTGTTGTCTACAGGGTAATACAAGAATGCGACATAATGAAAATCATCGTGATTGCCGCTCGTGCAGATGAAGAGGTATATGAAATAGCAGCAGAGCGAATGCAATCGGATTGAGTAAAGGAAGATTCAAATGACCAAATATATTTTTGTAACAGGCGGGGTTGTGTCGGGGCTTGGCAAAGGCATTACCGCCGCATCGCTGGGCAGGCTGTTAAAGCAGCGGGGGTTGAGGATTGCCGCGCAAAAACTTGACCCGTATATGAATGTCGATCCGGGTACCATGAGCCCTTTTCAGCATGGAGAGGTGTTTGTGACCGACGACGGCGCCGAAACAGACCTTGATTTAGGGCATTACGAGAGGTTTATAGATGAAAATCTGACAAGGCTCAGCAACCTTACTTCGGGCAGGGTCTACAGCAATGTGCTTGAACGGGAACGTGCAGGCGGCTATCTCGGCGGAACGGTGCAGGTCATTCCTCATGTAACGCAGGAGATAAAGAACTTTATATATAACGGGGCCGAAAAGAGCCATGCCGATGTGCTGATTACCGAAATAGGCGGCACAACCGGTGATATTGAGAGCCAGCCTTTTTTAGAGGCTATCAGGCAGGTGTCGCTTGAAAAGGGCGGCGGGAACTGTCTGTTCATTCATGTGACGTTAGTGCCTTATCTGAAATGCTCAGGTGAACATAAATCAAAGCCTACTCAACATTCGGTTAAGGAACTTCGCGCGATAGGGATCCTGCCCAATATTATCATAACACGTTCCGATGAGCCTCTCAGCGAGGGTATCGCAGAAAAAATCTCTCTTTTTTGTAATGTTAAGCCCGATTGCGTGATCGAAAATGTCACCGCCGATTCTCTATATGAGGTGCCGCTGATTCTTCATCAAAACGGCTTGGACAATGTTGTCTGCCGTGAGCTGGGGTTGGATCTGCCTAAACCTGATTTGACAGAATGGCAGGAGATGACACGGAAAATCTCGGCAAGAGAAAAGAATGTCACTATAGCCATTGTCGGGAAGTATGTCCAGCTCCATGATGCCTATCTGTCTATTATCGAGAGCCTGCACCATGCCGGGTTTGAGACGGGGGCGAATGTCAACATAAAATGGATCGACAGCGGCAGTATAACCTCCGAAAATGCCGGGGATATACTAAGCGGCACAGATGGAATGATCATACCGGGCGGATTCGGCGACAGAGGAATCGAGGGCAAGATAACGGCCTGTAGGTATGCCCGTGAAAACGACATACCCTTTCTTGGAATCTGTCTCGGTATGCAGATCGCAGTTATCGAGTTTGCCCGTCATGTCTGTTCGCTTGATAACGCTAACTCCGGCGAATTTGATGAAACAACAGAGCATCCTGTGATAGATCTCATGTCCGGACAGGCGGGAATGATCGGCAGCGGAGGGACCATGAGACTTGGAGCCTATCCTTGTAAGATAAAATCGGGAACGCTGCTCGACAGATTGTATGATACAAACCAAACCTCTGAGCGTCACCGCCATCGGTTCGAGTTTAACAATAACTATCGGGAGCGGCTCGAAGGCGGCGGGCTTGTTATCTCTGGATCCTCCCCCGACGGTCTTCTTGCAGAGGCGGTAGAACTGCCGAGCAATCGTTTTTTTATAGGCGTGCAATACCACCCTGAGTTCAAAAGCCGCCCGAACAAACCCCACCCACTGTTTTTGGGACTGGTAATTGCGGCGATGGACCACCCCGCCGCTGCGGCGGCACCTCTCCCCAGAGGGGAATAAGGGCTTGCATACTATAATTTCTAATTCCCCTCTGGGGAGGGGTGGCAAACACTCGCAACAAAGTTGCGATAGTGTTTGACGGGGTGGTCACGATACAATTGACAATGAACAATGAA
>WRME01000037.1 GCA_009777275.1 Oscillospiraceae bacterium | reverse complement strand
GTGGGGGTGTGTCCCACACCTCCCAGAGGGAAAAGTGAAAATTTAAGTGTGCAAGCCCCATCCCCTCTCGGGGGCGGGGTGCCGCCGCAGCGGCGGGGTGGTCTGCCCCTGGTGCCACCGCTGACGGGTGTTTTTCCCGTAGGGATGACCGCCCTCGGTCATCCGTGGTTACCGCAACGGCGGGTGTTTTTCCCCTTTCGTGGTTTTAGTGTATTTCGTGGTTGAAAAAGAATAAAAAAAGCAACCGCAGTGACCGTGAAAAATAAATAAAATTTTTTTCAAAATAACTATTGCATTTTAAGTAAATATTTGTTATAATCTGAAATGGAATGTTTTATAACATACAATAAATAAAGATTAATTAAAGGAATGAATTGTAATGAAAAATCTAAAGGTAGCCAAAAAATTAATGCTTAGCTTTATGATTATTGCCGCTTTAACGGCAGTAGTCGGCGTAACCGGGATCATAGGAATGAGACAGATCGACACAGCGTTTGATGATATGTATGTAAATCAAACGGTACCCCTTGTCGAGATAGGAAAGGTTGTCGAGATGCTCCAGCGTCAGCGTGCCTGTATGCGTGAGTATATTGTAGGTGCCGCAACCAACGACCTTGCTCTTATCGAAGACGCAAAAAACAGGGTTGAAGAGTATCGTCCGGTTATGTATGATAACCTGGAGACATATGAGGCAACCATAAGAGACCCCGAGGCAAAGAGATTGTTTGAAGAGGCAAAAAATCTCTACAACAACAGTTTTAGAGAATGTATGGATAAAATATACGATTTGGCAAAAGAACCGGGGGCTGACCCTGCCGCACTCTATACAATAATGAGAGACTACACAAGTGACGTTAATAAGATAACCGACAACTTTGACAAATGTATAGCCATGAAGATCGATGTAGCGGCAGCCGCTTCAGACAGCGCCTCCGCAACCGCCGATATGTTACTTATGTTTATAATCGTATTGCTCGTTGCTGCCATAATCGTTGCCTTTGTCTTGGCCTTCTATATCTCAAAGATTATCAGCAATCCGCTCAAGTCTTTAACAGGATTTATGAAAAAAGCGGGTCAAGAGGGCGACATCAACCTGACAGCAAGTGATGAGCAGATCATCAGCGAATATTCTAAGTATAAAGACGAAACAGGCGAATGTGTTGCCGCCTGCGGACAGTTCTTCCGCCATGTAACCGAAATCAGTGAAGAGCTACAAAAAATATCAGACGGAGACCTGTCGGCTAAAATCACAGTCGAATCGGACAAAGACGTGCTTGGTGTATCATTGTCCAAAACATCCGACAGCCTTAACAATATGTTCAGCGAGATGAACGCATCGGCATCACAGGTTTCTATCGGCTCAAAGCAGGTTGCCGACGGTGCCCAGTCGTTAGCGCAGGGTTCGACCGAACAGGCGGCGTCTGTACAGGAACTGTCAAGTTCTATAAGCGAAATAGCCCAGAAGACAAAAGAAAATGCCGAAATGGCCAACAGAACATCAACCCTTGCCGATTCTATCAGAGGCAGCGCCGAAAAGGGCAGCCAGCAGATGGGCGAAATGACCACCGCTATGAACGAAATCAATCAGGCAAGCCAAAGCATCAGCAAGATAATAAATGTTATCAACGATATTTCATTCCAGACCAACATACTCGCTCTCAACGCTGCTGTAGAGGCGGCAAGAGCAGGACAGCACGGTAAAGGATTCGCAGTAGTTGCAGAGGAGGTTCGCAACCTTGCAACCAAGAGTGCAGAGGCCGCTAAAGACACCGAAACAATGATACAGGATTCTATCAAAAAGGCCGAGCTTGGAGCTCGTATCGCAGGGGAAACATCCACCAGCCTTACCGAGATCGTTTCCGGAATCAACGAGAGCAGTCAGCTTATCGGAGATATTGCAAAATCGTCTGAGGAGCAGTCGCTCGGAATATCTCAGATCAACATCGGTATCGATCAGGTTGCCCAGGTTGTCCAGCAGAACAGTGCAACGGCCGAAGAAAGCGCCGCCGCCGCTGAAGAAATGAGCAGTCAATCGGCTATGCTGCAGGAACTCATCGCTCAGTTCAAGCTCAAGAACCCGACCAACAGTCTGCTGCGTTCGTCTTCATCGTCAAAGAGATCGGCTCCCGAACCTGACGGTCATTACTCTGTTTCCGAGAAGAACAACGGATATGCAATATCAGAAAACATCAGTTCAGGCGGAAAATACTAAGTATTTAATCTAAAAAACCAAATCCCACAAGGTTTGTGCAACCTGCACAATTGTGCCTTGTGGGATTTTTGTGTAGGGTGTAAAGGATATGGTTTGTAAAAACTGCGGCGCCCAATGGACGCCTACAAGCGGAAGAAACATAAGCTCCTGCTCCTTTTGCGGCGCTGATCTGCGGATGCTGCCCGGCGGAACCGAGCCGGGTGATATAATAAAGACCATAGTCACTGTGTTCGGAGAGGGTATCTTCACCGATTCACGGCGGCTTATGTCGGCAATTGCCGACTATTTCAGCAAGGATGAACGCTCACTCTCAAGGCTCAGGCTTGCCGTAAACGAAAACATACCCGCAAAGCTGTACGAACTGCGTTCTGTCGGCGGCAAGGAGCGGGAACGCAGGATAGAACAGATAACATCACAGCTGTCTGAGCTTTATTCTATTTCGCAGCAGGCCGCAAACGAGATGGTCGGATGGTTTGCAGAGGCGCTCAACTACAAGGATGTTCGTATAAAACCGACAGAGCCGATCGCTGCCCGCCCGCAGACTGTCCAAACTACACCGGAACCTCAATGGCGGAGAGCCGTGCAGACCCGAACCTCCAAGATGTCCAGAGGAACCCTGACAAAGAAAAAAGCCATGGCTCTAAAGGGCGAGAATATCATAATACCAAAGGGATACACCGCTATATCGCACAATTCCTTTTACGGACGCAGCGGTATTATGAGCATCACGGTACCGGAAAGCGTAAAATCCATAGCCGGCAAGGCGTTTGGGGCCTGCAGTGATCTGAGAAAGATTATAGTTGACAAGAACAACAAAAACTACCGTGATGTAGATGGGATTCTCTTTGACAAGGATGCGAAAATACTGATAAAATACCCCGAAAACTATTGGCGGGGGTTGTATCAGATTCCGCATATAACAGAAGAGATCGGCGAGTGTTCATTCAGGACCAGCCGCAATCTAACCCATGTGATAGTATCTGAGAGTGTGGTTAGCATAGGGAACAGCGCCTTTGCCCTCTGTACAAATCTCACCAGCATAATAATACCTGCCAACGTGAAACACATTGGCAGGTGGGTTTTTGAATATTGCAACAATCTCACGGTATCCTGCGCCGAAAACTCACACGCATTTCGATACTGCGTGGAAAACGGCATACGAACCGAGATTATTTGAAACATCGGGGGGACGGTACGAACCCCCATCTGACGGGCGGTACGCACGGGGGTGCGTACCCTACAGGGTGTTCATTTAAAAAACAACGGCAAATCCTCTAAGTAAACGATTTCGTCTTTATTAACGGCGTCTCCTTCGACCAGCACGGCGGCCTTGCCGACAGAGATTCCGCCCGATTGTTCAACCAGAGTTTCCAGCGCCTTTAGTGATTCTCCGGTGCTGATAACATCGTCTACAACGAGAACACGCTTGCCCTCGATCAGATCGGCTTCGTCCTTATCGAGATAGAGGGTCTGTATCCCCTTTGTGGTGATCGACTGCACACTTACCGAAAGCGGTTGGCGCATATACAGTTTTGCCATCTTGCGGGCAACGATGTATTTTATCCCGCTCTGCCGAGACATCTCGTATGCCAACGGTATCCCCTTAGACTCCGCTGTGATAATAATATCACAGGGGGGTATTTTTTTGAGCAGATTTTCTGCACAGGCGATGGTCAGTTCAACATCCGAGAAGATGATGAATGCCGCAATGTCGAGACTCTCGTTGACGGGACAGATCGGCAGCTGCCGTGTAAGACCCGCAACATTCAGGGTGTAATACTCATTTTTCATAACTAATATTCCTTTCGGTTTTAATTGTTTTCGCTTACTATTTTGGCGCCCATGTCCATACCGCCCAGCAGATGAAAATGCAGATGCTCTATGGTTTGATGGGCATCCTTGCCGTGGTTGGTAATAACCCTGAATCCGGTTGAATCCAGATTGAGCAGTCCCGCTATGCGAGCGATCGCCTCGGTACAGGCGGCGGCATAGCAGCTGTTTTCGGGGGTTATTTCGGCAAGACTGCCGATATGCAGCTTTGGTATAACAATGATATGAATCGGAGCATCGGGAGCAATATCATAGAATGCCAAGGTCATATCATTCTCATACACCTTTTTCGCAGGAAGTTCTCCTTCTATTATTCGGCAGAATACGCAGCTGTTCATAATCTCAATCCCTTTCTATGTTAATTTTACAAACTCTCTCATGTTCAAGCCCCCGCCCTCTTTCGTAAAGAGGGTGCCGCCGCAGCGGCGGGTGTTTTTTCCGTTATCCTAATAATTGCTTTTTTACCATATCTTCAAATTCGCTCAGAGCCTTGTCGATAAGCCCAATATCCCCGACCCCCGCCATTGCGAAATCAGGTCTGCCGCCTCCCTTGCCTCCTGTGACGGCTGCTGCCTGTGATGCGAGTTTTCCGGCATGAGCGCCCAGCGCTACCGCCTCTTTTCCGCAGAGCGCCGCTATCTGACCCTTGCCATCGGTAACATTGATAATAAGACCTATTCCGTTGGGCATTTTATCCTTAAATCTGTCATTCATAACACGGAGCGTGTCGGAATCAAGCCCGCTCAGACCTACCGAAATAACCTTGCATCCGGCGATCTCTTTGGCATTCATCTGTAGTGAATCTATATCGTTTATCACTGCCTTGCGGTTGATTTCCTCCAGTCTGCGGCTAAGTTCCTTTAGCTCGGCGGACATTTGGGTGCATCGCTTGGGAAGTTCCAGCGGATTCTGTAGTTTGACGGCCGCCGCCGCCTGATTGAGCAGCTGCTCCTTGCTCTGCAATAGCGACAGAACTCCCTGACCCGTAACCGCTTCTATACGCCTGATTCCGGCAGAAACAGAACTCTCGCTGATTATGACAAACATACCCAACTGCGATGTATGCTTTACATGGGTTCCTCCGCACAGCTCGGCCGAATACCCGTCAACCTCGACAACCCTGACCTTGCTGTCGTACTTCTCCGAGAAGAGCGCTATAGCGCCCGCCTTTATCGCCGAATCCATGTCCGTTTCATAGGTTTTTACATCCCTGTCGTCCAGGATTATGTCGTTGATTTGGTTTGCGATTTCGGTTAGCTGATCGGAGGTAACGGGACTGTGATGGTTGAAATCGAATCTGACACGGTTTGCGTCTACCTGCTGTCCCGCCTGATGGACATGGGTTCCCAGCACATTTCTGAGCGCACCCTGCAGCAGATGAGCCGCCGTATGATTGCGGGCTGTTGCCATTCTTGCAGCTCGATCAACCGATACAGAGCAGGATTCTCCTGTCTTTATTGCGCCCTTAGTCACAATGCCGCTATGGAGTATGTGACCCGACGGAAGTTTGCGGAGATCGGTTATCTCGACCTCGCCGCCGTCAAAGACGGCAACCCCTCTGTCGCTTGCCTGACCGCCCGATTCGGCATATAGTGTTGTCTTGTCAAATATCAGCGAAATATCGCCGCCCTTGACGGCCTGATCGGCCTTTTCGCCCTCTATTATAATATACTGCACCAATGCGGATGTTTCAAGACTGTCGTATCCGACAAACTCGGTAGTATCGGATGTAACAAAATCAAAACCGGAATTTTCCCACGATACTCCGCCGTCCGATTCTCTTGCCTGCCTTGCCCGTTGTTTTTGCTCCTGCATTTGGCGGGCGAATCCGTCTTGGTCCACAGACGCCCCTCTCTCCGCCGATATTTCTGTAATAAGCTCTATGGGGAATCCGTATGTGTCGTAAAGCCGAAACGCCGCCTCTCCTGAGATGATCTTCTCCCTACCCTCAGATTCAAGACCATCGAGAATATCGCTTAGCATCTCGCTTCCTTTTTCCAGAGTGCGTATAAAATTCTCTTCTTCGGTCAATATGATTTTCTTGACAAAATCAGCCCGTCCCGGAAGATCGGGATAGGCGTTTTTATTCAGCTCGATAACCGTCTCGGCAAGGTCGGCTAAAAAGACCTCGTTGATTCCGATAAGCCTGCCATGACGGGCGGCGCGGCGAAGAATACGGCGAAGAACATAGCCCCTGCCCTCATTAGAGGGCATGACGCCATCGCTGATCATAAATACTATCGAGCGTATATGATCGGTGATGATTTTAAGCGAAACATCCCCTGTTTTATTGCCGCTATCGGCAGATTGCTTTTGTATCGAATATATTCTCTCTCTGATTCCCCGCAATGTGTCAACCTCAAAGATACTGTCGACCCCCTGCATGATACAGGCAAGCCGCTCAAGCCCCATCCCCGTATCTATATTGGGATTTTTGAGCGGGGTATAGTTATCCTGACCATCGTTGTTAAACTGTGTAAAGACAAGATTCCAAAACTCTACATATCTGTCACAGTCGCAGCCGAGTTTGCAATCGGGCGATCCGCATCCTGCATCCTCACCTCTGTCGAAATATATCTCAGAGCAGGGTCCGCAGGGGCCCGATCCTATCTCCCAAAAGTTGTCGGCTTTACCGAGACGAACGATTCTATCGGGACTTATGTTGGTTTCTTTGACCCATATATCATGCGCCTGGTCGTCCTCAAGATATATAGACACCCATAGCCTGTCAAGCGGGATCTCGAGAGTTTTTGTCACAAACTCCCACGCCCACTTTATGGCATCGGTCTTAAAATAGTCTCCGAAAGAAAAGTTTCCGAGCATCTCAAAATAGGTTCCGTGACGAGAGGTCTTGCCTACTCTTTCTATGTCGGGCGTTCGTATACACTTTTGGCAGGTTGCCGCCCTCTTAGACGGAGGAACCGCCTGCCCGGTGAAATACGGTTTTAGCGGAGCCATGCCCGAATTTATCAGCAATATGCTGTCGTCCCCCTGCGGAATAAGGGGGAATCCCTGAATACGCAGGTGTCCTTTGCTCTCAAAAAAGCAAAGGAATTTTTCCCGCAGCTCGTTAAGTGACGTCCATTTCATGTACAGTCTCCAATCGTGAATTGTTATCATGTTTATTATAATGTATATGATATGTGTTTGTCAACTGTTAATTAACCACGGAGAAAAACACCCGCCGCCGCTGCAACCACGGATGACCAGGGCAGGGTGGTCTGCATTCTGCATTCTTAATTCTGCATTTTACACCGGCAGCCATACTGTAACCGCAGTTCCTTCGTCCTTCTTGCTCTGCAATGATATTTTTCCGCCGTAGATTCCGGCGATGTGTTTCACGATAGACAGACCCAGCCCTGTGCCGCCGACCTTTTTGTCCCTGCCGTAGTCCACCCTGTAGAACCGCTCAAACACCCTCGGCTGGTACTCGAGCGGGATTCCGATGCCTGTGTCCTTGACAGTCAGCACAACACTCCTGCCTTGTTTTTTCAGTGTAATATCCACACTGCCGTTAGGCTTGTTGTATTTGACGGCGTTTTCTATCAGATTTATGCAAAGCTCGTATAATTGCCGCCGATCCGCCCGATACAAAATGTCGTCAAAATCTGTATTTATCGTTATAGCTGTATCGTCCTTAACGGGAGAGAGGGAGCTAACGGCATCTGTGATGACCCTACCGAAGTCAACCTCTGTGTGTTCTCTGTCTTCCCGGTTTGTTTCAAGTTTTGATATGGTCAGAATGTCGCCGATCAGCTCCGACATTCTCTTTGCCTCGGTTTCGATACGGCTCATAATGTCAGCCTTTTCCTCTTGGCTCTTTACCATATCTTTGTTGAGCATTTCCGAAAATCCGAGAATAGATGTAATGGGTGTTTTCAGTTCGTGGGAAGCATTGGAGAAGAAGTCACGCTTTTGCTGTTCAAGCCGTCTTTCGGTGGTTACGTCTACAAGCAGCATGGTTGCACCCATTTCGTTATCCGCTACCTTGGAGGGTGAGATATATACATTTATCGTTCGGTCACCGTCCGAACGCAGGTCAAAGACAGACGACTGTGTGCTGTCGATAGCCGATTGCAGGGCGTTCCCTATGGTTTTATCCCGTGTGAGATTGTATATATCATTAAGCCTTGTCTGACTGCCCGCTCCTAAAAATTCTCTTGCGCTATTGTTGCAGAGCAGGATATTCCTGCGGCTGTTTACAAGCACAAACCCCTCGGCTATACTGCCGAGGATGGTGTCGATCTTTTTCTGCTCGTCCTGCAGTTTTATCTTAGAATCGCTTATCCTTTGCAAAAGATCCTGCAGGGTCTGCATCATCTTGTCTATCTCGTAATAGGGGGATTTGTATTCGGACGGTTTATCGTACTCGTGCGCCGACAATGCGTCTACCATCTTTTCAAGCGGTCTTGTGACCGTTTTTGTGAATCTGCCCGCCAAAAACAGCGACAGAATAAGCGCCGTCACAATCGCAGTTAGAATGGCGGGAAGCTGTACCGCCAGATTATAGAGCAGTCCCGAATAGCCATGTGCAAGCCTCAGAACATTGCCGTCTTGGGTCTTGATGGCGGCATACATGAACTTTTGCCCTGTAGTCGAGCTTGTTCGCATGACGATGATCACGCCGCCCGTCTTTGCATACTGCACCTCTTCACGCTCGGCATGGCTCTCCATTTCGACTGAGTTGGTTTCCGAATCGGCCAGAACCTCTCCGTCCTGCCCGATAATGGTGACACGATTACCGCCCGCCGCTCTTGACAGCATATGAACATCGGAATCATGCTTATAGTTTTCCGCCGCCGATAGCGTGAGCTTTGTCAGCCATATCTTGGTTTGGTTTTGTGTACCTAGAGCATAGATCATGGCGGCAATAAAACTGCAAACCAATACCGCCACAAATGTTAAGGCTATCAACCTGAAATAAATCGCTTTTTTCATAAAACCCCCATTATTTTGCTATAAATCTGTATCCGACATTGCGGACCGTCTTGATATATCTCGAATTCTCGGCATCATCGTCAAGCTTATGACGAAGCGCTCGGATGTGCATATCCAGCGTTCGGGATTCTCCTGTAAAATCATATCCCCAAATCCTGTTGAGCAGTTCTTCTCGGGGAATAATTCGGTCACGGTCTTTTGCAAGCATAGAGAGCAGTTCGTGTTCTTTATATGTCAAATCGAGCGGAATGTTGTTTAGGGTTACCTCTCTGGTGTTGTTGTTTATATAAAGACCGGAGATCTCTATATTCTCCGCCGGCTGTGGTGCGCTTTTTCGGACACGCCTGAACAGCGCTCGGATTCGCGCCGCCAGTTCCATCACGCTGAATGGTTTTGCTATATAATCATCGGCGCCGCAGTCAAGCCCTGCAACCTTGTCTATCTCGGTGTTTTTCGCCGTGAGAAGTATCACGGGAAGTCTCCCGGTCTTGGGATTATCCCGCAGCTGCTTTGTAGCGTCAAGACCGCTCATGCCCGGCAGCATGATGTCGAATATAACCATGTCGGGCATAGAGTTGTATATGGCCGCCAACCCTTCTTCGGCATTGTCAAAGGCGGCAACCTCATACGAAAATGAGGTCAGAGCCATTCTGACCATTTCCCGAATGTTTTCGTCATCCTCGATTATATAGATCCTTTTGCTCATACAACCACCTAAAATATCAACGTATTTTTGTGTTCTCCCGTCTGCGAAAAATGCACCCACTCGCAGATATTAACGGCATGATCCGCTATGCGTTCGAGATACTTTGCTATTAACAGAAAATCAATGGCGTTATCCATATTCTTAGGCTGGCTCTTGAATATCTCGACAAGCTCCTGCTTGATAACATTAAAATACTCATCAACCTCATCGTCCTTTTCTTCGGTTGCTTTAGCAAGAGCAAGATCGTAATCAACATAGGCCGTAACGGCATTTCGCACCATCTCGATTGCGGCGGCGGCCATTTGCGGTATATGAATCGAATCAGCAAAGGTGTTCTTATCGGCAATCCGCATGGTCAGCTCGGCAATATCAACGGCATGGTCGCCAATGCGTTCCATATCGGTTATGATCTTGAGCGCCGTTGTGATTTTCCTCAAATCAGAGGCGATCGGCTGTTCACGGGCAATCAGCCATATGCACTTGGATTCGATCTGCTTTTCCATCTCGTCTACATCCTTATCGCCGACGATAATGGTTTTGCATAACGCCATGTCACCCCGCTTAAACGCCTTGATAGAATCGTCTATAGCCGTCTCGACAAAACTCCCCATCTCAACTATCCTGCTGTGTAACTGTTTCAGCTCATTCTCAAAATTAGCTCTACTCATTGTGTTACTCCTTTCTTTAGCCACGGATGACCGGGGGCGGTCATCCCTACTGTAACCCGTGTAACCACGGACGAACGAAGTTCGTCCCTACAGACCACCCAGTATCCACGGGCGGCAGATTGCCGCCCCTACGGAGAAAAACACCCGCCGCTGCGGTATCCACGGATGACCGGGGGCGGTCATCCCTACCGCCTAAATTCAATTTCCTTTTCCCTTTTCGTGTCTTTTCGTGTCTTTTCGTGATTTTTGTGGTTGCATTATTTCTGCATTCTGCATTCTTAATTCTGCATTGATATAATTGTCAATTGTCCATTGTCAACTGTTAATTGTTCGTCACCCAAACCTTCCGGTGATATAGTCCTCGGTGCGTGAATCTTTCGGCGCTGAAAATATAGCTTGGGTCTTTTTGTTTTCGATAAGCTCACCCAGCAAGAAGAATGCGGTATAGTCGGAAATTCGAGCCGCCTGCTGCATATTGTGCGTAACGATAACTATGCTGTATTTCCTCTTGAGCTGTGAAACCAGTTCTTCTATCTTGGTTGTGGATATAGGGTCGAGCGCCGATGTCGGTTCGTCCATCAGCAGCACCTCAGGCTGTGTCGCCAACGCTCTCGCTATACAGAGCCTCTGCTGCTGACCTCCCGAAAGACTGAGTGCAGGCTTCTTGAGACGATCCTTGACCTCGTCCCATATAGCGGCGTCCTGTAGGCTTTTTTCGACAATCTCATCCAGCACTATGCGTTTTTTGACCCCGTGCATACGAGGACCGTATGTGACATTGTCATATATACTCATGGGAAATGGATTTGGTGACTGAAAGACCATGCCTATCTTTTTACGCAGTATAGTCACATCCACACCCTTGCCGTAAACATCCTCACCGTCGAGAAAGACATCGCCTGTGATCTTAACCCCGGCAACCGTGTCATTCATGCGGTTGAGTGTCTTTAGATAGGTAGACTTTCCGCAGCCTGACGGCCCGATAAGCGCCGTGACATTGTGTCTATATATATCCATGCCGACTTTTTTTAAGGCATAGACATCCCCGTAATATAAATCAAGGTTTTTCGTATGTATTTTTATCTCACTCATTTTTTGTTTAACCTTTCTGCAATATATCGTGTTAGCAGATTCAATAAAATCACTATGATAATCAGCACGGCGGCAATACCGAATGCCGTTTGGTTATCGCCCCGTGAATAGGCATACCGATAGAGTTCTACAGACAGGGTTGAGCCGGAACCTGAGAGTTGGTCGAGTATACTGCCCTTTGGCATATACATAGCGCTGCCGCCTGCAACAAGCAGGAGAGCGGCGCTCTCGCTGACCATACGTCCGATCGAGAGGATTATACCCGTGAGTATCCCCCCAAGTGACGACGGCAGCAGGATAGTCCTGACCATATACCACTTTGTAGCCCCCATGCCGAGAGCTCCCTCTCGATATGACTTGGGTACAGAGCGGAGAGCCTCCTGCGATGTGCGTATCATAATAGGCAGTACCATGATAGTTAGGGTGAATATCCCCGCTAACAGTGACACCTTGAGACCAAACATCAGGCAGAATACCACATAGCCGAATACACCGTAGAGTATTGACGGAATGCCCGACAATGTTTCTGTCGCAAACTCGATAACACGCACAAATTTTTTATTCTTAGCATATTCGTTGAGATAAATCGCACCGCCGACACCGATCGGCACACATATGATCAGCGTAAAAACAATAATATAGAGCGTGTTGACTATACTGGGGAATATGCCGATCGTCTTCTTGATCGGATTTGGAGCGGTGGTCAGGAATGACCATGTGACGGCGGGAAGTCCCCGTATCAATATGACCGCTATAAAATATATTACCATAGCGAGGACCAATCCTGCAACAATAAAAATGGCGGAATAAAATATTTTTTCAAATGGCCGATTCTTTTTGTCGGTGATTTTTCGGTTGTTTGCCAAAACATCAACCACGCAGTTCACCGCCTTTTTTTAACACAGTATTCAAACTGATATTGATTATCATAATAAAGATAAAGAGCACCAGCCCGATTCCGTATAATGCCTCACGGTGCAGTCCGCTTGAATATGCCCACTCGATAGGAATGGACGCCGTCAAGAGCCGCACGGGCTTCAAAAACTCCGGCATGATAGCGGCGTTGCCCGCAACCATCATAACCGCCATAGCTTCTCCGATCGCACGCCCGACACCGAGTACCATTCCTGCGACAATCCCGCTCTTAGCGGCGGGAACGGTTGCCCTGAATATACTCTGGAGTTTTGTTGACCCAAGAGCCAGAGAGGCATCCTCATATTGTTTCGGCACGGCTCTGATGGCCGTTTCGGATACGCTGATGATTGTCGGCAGTATCATAATCACCAGTATGATAACCGCCGCAAGCAAACTCCCGCCCTGAGGCAATCCCGCCGCTGTTTGGAGTTTGAATATAAGCGGGACTATGAGTATGGCTCCCAAAAGCCCGTATACAACAGACGGAATCCCCGCAAGCAGATCGATCAGCGTCCGAAAAGGCGCAGAGACTCTCTTGGGGGTTAGTTTAGCAAGAAAAACAGCAACCAAAACTCCTACCGGTAATGCGAGAAAGATGGCGGAAAAGGTAGCTATAAAGGATGCAAGTATCATGGGAAAAATGCCGAACTCGGAGTTTTCGGGACTCCATACCTGCCCGAACAAAAATCTGAACACACCGATTTTGGCAATTGCCGGCCATCCTGATATAATCATGTAGACGGTCATGCAAATAACGCAGACAACTGCGGCAAGACCGCAGACAAAAAATATGATATTCATGCTTTTTTCGACAGCGTTTTTAGATTTATTGCTGCCGATAATAGAAATATTATCGGTCATTTGTTATCCTCACGGCACAACAGGGGGCATCTGCGGGACGGTCACAGACCGTCCCTGCAATATTACGCCCCAAAGGGTAAAAACCCAAAATCGTGCTTTTCTTTTATTTTATCGGGAGAAGATTATTGTCCTTTACGATTTTCTGTCCGTCATCGCTCATTACAAAATCCATGAATGCCTGTGCCGATGCAGATAAGGTCTTGTCTTTGTTTGTCAGCAGTAAAAACTCTCTCATTAATTTATATGATCCGTCTTTGAGAGTATTCTCCGAAATTGCTACGCCCTCGTATTTGACGACATTGACCTTGGTATCATCAACATCAGAGAATGACATATAGCCGATTGCATCAGCATTTCCTGCAACTTGGGTTTGAACAGCGCCTGTGTTGTTGGCTTCGTTAGTGCCTTCCACGACCTTTGTTGAATCATCGTCTTTTTTCTCAAGACCGATAATATCGGCTACTGCGCTTCTTGTGCCGGATCCGCTCTCTCTTGTTATAACGGTGATGAGAGCATCCTTGCCGCCTACCTCGCTCCAGTTTTTGATTTTGCCTGTGTAGATGTCGAATATCTGGCTTTTGCTCAGGTTGCTAACGCCGTTATCCTTGTTTACGACAATCGCAATGCCGTCAATAGCGTATGCAGTTACGTCAAGTCCGTCCTCGCTGCCGTCGGTTTTGAGTTCTCGGCTGGAATGTCCGATCTCATACAACCCTGATTTTGTGTTTGTGATACCATCGCCCGATCCGTTGCCTTCGTAATCAATCTTTACATCGCCGTTGTCATTTTGGAACTGGTAGATAAGCGCAAGCATGACCTTTTCAACCGAAGTTGATCCGCCTGTCTTGACAACTCCGCTCAGATTTACGGAGGTGCCGCCGTTTGCATCGCTGCCGCTTGTTTTGTCTGTCTCGCCGCATCCGGCAAACAGAACCGCAGTCATCAAGACCGCCATAAGTAACCCTGTTATTTTTTTCATCTTTTTTCAATCTCCTTTTTATTTTGGATGAAGACAGTATACACCATGATTCAGATCCGCAAAAGCAAAGTGAGGTATAGTTTGTGTAAATTTTGTGTAAAGTTGTCAGCCTCTTAGTCGTACCCTCTCCGCCGCCCTCTCCGTCACGCCCTCTCCGTCACGCCAAGG
>WRME01000036.1 GCA_009777275.1 Oscillospiraceae bacterium | reverse complement strand
ATTGTAGTAGGCAGGCCCCCACCCCCCTGGGGGGAGGGGTGCCGCCGCAGCGGCGGGGTGGTCTTGTAGGGATGACCGCCCTCGGTCATCCGTGGTTACCGCAGCGGCGGGGTGGTCTGCTGCAAGGGTGCCGCAGCGGCGGGGGTTTTTCTTGTGATTATCGCAAATTCCGCGGGTGTTCTTGGCTCTCCCTTTGGGAGAGGTGTCACGCCAGGGCGTGACGGAGAGGGCGGTCAATTGTAACCGGAGGTGTTTTATGCGTCATTTGTTTGTGATCAATCCTGCTGCCTATAAAATAAAGGGCAGGCTTGAGAGCGTCTACAGTTCGATTGATTCATTTCTCCATTTTACAGAGATGCCTGAGTTAAAATACGAGATCCATGTCTCTCGTTTTCCGCGGGATATATTCGGATATGTGCGTAAATGCGTTATGAGTTCCGGCAAGGAGCCGCTGCGTATCCACGTTTTCGGCGGCACCGGGAGTGTCTTTGAGGCTCTTTGCGGTATCGACAACTTTTCCCATGCAGAGATAGCGGCATATCCCATGGGCAGATTCAACGATCTTGTCAGCAGGTACGGCAAGAAAAACTTCCCGCTCTTCTCTTCTATCAAAAATCAGTTGTACGGCGGGGTTATGGATCTTGACGTTATCAGATGCGGCAGTGACAGAAACAGTTTCTATGCCGCAAACTTTATCTGTGTAGGACTGGGCGCCGAGATTGCCGCCGGCGGATCGGTTCCCCGCTACTTTACCTCAGCCTATCGCAGCATATCGGGGGGAGAATACAGCAGTAACTACAGATTGATCATAGACGGCGAAAGGGTAAAGAAAGAACTCTCTTCTATATATATAACCTCTCACCCGTCTGTCTTTAACGGTCTCTATTCGTCCGCAAGCGCCGTTCCCGATAGCGGCAAGCTGGATATTTACACGGTCGACAACATCAGCAAATACAAGGCGTTCAGCCTCTTCTATCCGACCAACTCGGACAAGCGAAAAAAGCACTCCTATTTTGTAAACCACAATGTCTGCAGAAGGGTTACCATCGAATCCGACAAGACCTTCTGCCTGTCTATCGACGGTGAGATATTCTATGAAAAGAGCATTGATGTAAAGATTCTCCCCGGCGCCCTCAAATTCATATGCCCCGAGGGCATAAAAACCTACAATCCCGTATGCAAAGGGAGAAGGTGACGGGCACGACCACCCCGCCGCTGCGGCGGCACCCCGACGACAATTAACAGTTGACAATGTACAATTGACAATTATTGTAAATTAAAATTTGCTGGCGAAAATAGAGTTAGATTCCTATAATTTCAAGCCCCCGTAACTGTCAATTGTACATTGTAAATTGTCAATTGACATCATTCCCCTCTGGGGAGGGGTGGCAAACACTCGCAACAAAGTTGCGAGTGTTTGACGGGGTGGTCTGCTGCAATTGACAATCATAGTAAATACAAAAAGGAGTGTAAAAATGCTTTGTAATACAGATAAATGGCTTAATATGTGTGACGAAGATTTGATTACAGCTAAATGGCTTTTAGATGGTAAAAGGCTGTTGCCTATGGGGTTTTTCTGCCATTTAATAGTTGAAAAGGCATTAAAGGCGGTCGTAACACATAGCACAGGAGAAATACCGCCTAAAACTCATAACCTAACGAAACTTGCTCATATCGGCGGAATATATGACCACCTGCATGAATCGCAAAAGGATTTTTTAGAATATTTGATGCCGCTTCAAATCGATGGTCGTTATACAGAGTATAAAGAAAACATCGCCAAAACACTGTCCATAGAAAAATGCAAAAGAATTTATCAAGAAACGGAGGGGTTTTTATGCTGGATAAAAACGAAGTTAGGGAAATAGCAACAAAATATGCCGATGAGGTTAAATCGTCGCTTGATCCGTCATTAATAATTTTGTTCGGATCCTATGTAAACGGAAAACCTCACGCCGAAAGTGATATAGATATTGCTGTTTTAATGGATGATTTCAAGGACGATTGGTATGATACAGAGGTTTTGTTATACAAGTTAAGACGAAATATCAATTTTGACATAGAGCCTCATTTGTTAGACAGAACACACGACACAGATGGATTTGTGGAACACGTTATCAAAACAGGCGAGATAATTTATCAATCATCGTGAGGAGAGGATGAAACACATTGCAAAATAACAACCCATCACGGTCGTTTCGGCTGTCTGCTTCTCTTGTTAATATAATCGTTTCGTTCTATGCTCTCTATCGGTTTTTTCTTGCTGTTTGGAATCAGAACGAGGGCGAGTGGATAATCCGCCTGTTTATGGGTACCATTCTGGCGGTTACGGTTATAGCACTGGGCAAGAGCAGCAGTCTTAATAAGAGGGTGGTTTCTGTTGCCGTCCCCTATGCTATTGTGCTCTTTGAGAGTATAACCTGCGTGCTGGTCGGCGGGGACAGCTTCTATTTTATGCTGCTCATATGTATCTCGGCCGTCTTCGTTCTGTTTCACGAGGATCCCCTTTCCCATCTTGTTTATATTGTTCTTGCTAATCTGACCGTGATTTTTCTTATGCAGGAGTTTCCCGATGTTATGAACGCCCCCTACTCAGGCAACACAAGGGCGGTTGCCGACAGCTTCTTTGCATTCAACTTTATAAACGCCGTTACATATTTGGTGGGACGGTTTGCCCACAAGAGGAACAAGGGAGCCGCCGATACGGGAAATACGTTCCAGACCCTGCTCGAAACAACCCCCAATTATATGGTGGTTATAGACAAGGAATCGAGGGTGAGTTACATAAGCGATTCTCTGATGACCTGGCTTGGGATAGGTGATAAAAGATATGCGCTCGGACGTCCTCTTCTGGATCTGTTCGGGGTTGAGCTGCGGATGATGTTTCACGATGCTATCTCCAACGGAACTAAGCCCGATGAGGTTATAGAGGTATATATCCGGGGCAAGGTCAAATACTTCCTGCTCAGCTCGTCCTTTATCAAAGACGACGGGGTCTCCCGTCTGTTTGAATGGACCAACATCACCGCTATGATAGAGGCTAAGATCCATGCCGAAGAGGCCGCCCGTGCCAAGAGTGAGTTTCTCGCCCGCATGAGCCACGAGATACGCACGCCTATGAATGCTATAACAGGAATGTCTGAACTTATTCTGAGGGAAGAGAACATGAACAGCGCTATCAACGATTATGCCGCCAACATAAAGAACTCCGGCAACCATCTGCTGTCGATAATAAACGACATACTCGATTTTTCAAAGATAGAGACCGGCAAGCTTGAGATTATCCCGATAAACTATATCTTTTCCTCACTCATATGCGATGTTATCAGCATAACCCGTGTCAAGGCCGCCGACAAGCCTATCTTCTTTACAGCCGATATAGACTGCAACATTCCCAACAGGCTGATAGGAGACGAGGTTCGGTTTAAACAGATCTTGATAAACATTCTCGGAAACGCCGTTAAATATACCGATGAGGGATTCATCTCGCTTGAGGTAAAATCATCGGTGGTCAAGGAGGACGTCTTCCTGACCATAAAAATCTCAGACAGCGGAGTTGGTATCAAAAAGGCCGATATAGGCAAGCTGTTTGACGAGTTTACACAGTTTGATATGATCAAGAACAGGGGCAGAGAGGGTGCAGGACTGGGCCTTACTATCACCAAGAATCTCTGTATAGCCATGGGCGGCAGTATCACGGTCGAGAGCAAATACGGCAAGGGAACTGCATTTACCATAAAACTCCCCCAAAAGATCTGCAACCCCGGCGATTCCTACGAAAGGATAGCACAGGTGCAGAATGCCGCCGATAAGGACATATTGGTTCTCGAGTCCCGTCCTATCTATGCCGAATCTATACGCAAGACACTCCGTTCGCTCGGTCTCGACTGCGACTTCTCTACCTTCCTGCCCGAATTTAGCAACAAACTCAGCGAAAATAGCTATGATTACATATTTATCTCATCCCTGCTCTACCCCTCTGCTAAAAAGATAATAAGCAAGGCCAATGCGTCGGCAAGGCTTGTGCTGATGGGCGGATTGGGCGAACACTCCGATCAGCCTGATTTGATCTGCGTGTCCATGCCTCTTCACTGTATATCTGTCGCCAATATATTGAACAGCGGCTCGGAAACGATCGCCGCCAGAGAGTTTGAACACGAAAGTATCAGCTTTATCGCTCCAGGCGCCCGTGTTCTGATAGTCGATGATATTGAAACCAATCTCGCCGTTGCGGAGGGGCTGATGCTGCCCTACAAGATGCAGATAGACACCTGTGCAAGCGGTAAGGAGGCTATCGAGCTTATCAAAAAGAATCACTACGATCTTGTCTTCATGGATCACATGATGCCTGAAATGGACGGGGTCGAGACGGTGCGAATAATCAGGAGTTTTCACGACAGCTATTACAAGAATCTGCCCATTGTCGCCTTTACGGCCAATGCCGTTTCGGGTGTTCGGGAGATGTTTCTCGAAAACGGGATGAACGATTTTATCTCAAAGCCTGTCGAACTCGGCAAACTCGGCAGTATTCTTCTGCGATGGATTCCCGAACAAAAGCGGCAGGAGCATAGCGACAACAGCAAGAATCAGGAGATCGCCAACATAAGCATAGAGGGTATCAATGTCATAGCCGGAATCACCGCAAGCGGCGGCAGTGTTATATATTATCTGAGAACCCTTGAGATATTCTGCGGGGAGAGCCGCTCTAAAATAAAGGAGATAAAATCCGCGCACAAGAACAGGAACACAGGTGTCTTTACAACCCTGATACACGGTCTTAAAGGAGCGGCCGCCAACATAGGCGCTACCGTTGTGTCACAGGCCGCCAAGCAGCTCGAAGAGGCAGGCAGAGCGGAAGACACTGAGTATATCGACAGCAATCTTGACGGATTTGTCTACACACTCGAAACCCTGCTCACCAAAATAGATCGGTTTATCAGCGAGAACAAGCATATAAGCAACACACAGCACAGCTCTGAATCGGAGTATCTGCACGAGATGCTGACCCTGCTCAGAGCCGCTCTCGAGAATCTTCAGCAGGATGACATAGACCTTCTTCTAAAGGAATTGACCGAAAAACCCCGCCATCACGCAACCCAAGAGCTAATCGAAAGCATCGCCAACAACGTGCTGATATACGAATACGAAGCGGCAATAGAGATTATAGATGAGGTGACGAGCAATTGACAGTTGCAGCAGACCACCCCGCCGCTGCGGTAATCACGGGCGGCAGATTGCCGCCCCTACTACAAGCCCTCTCCGTCATGCGTTAGCATGACGGAGAGGGCGTGTAGGGACGAACTCCGTTCGTCCGTGGTTACAAAAACGCCGTGTTTGTGTGAACAGGCGGCAGATTGCCGCCCTTACATTCCCACAAAATTTTGGCAATCCTGCATGGTAATTATGCAAAAAAAAAAAACAGTTATTCACATTGACGAAAATTGAAATTTGTGTTATGATATTAATAGACTTTAATAAATAGACCTCTTTTGAAACCAACATTTGTTCCGGTTTTAACACGAGGTCTATTGTTTGCGTAAAATGTATAACACTTATTGAAAGGACTGATTTTTAATTGGTCAATAATAATGATGGATTAAAACTGTCACCTGAGGTAGAGGCATTGCTGGAATCGCTTGCTCCAAAGCCGGGAGGTGTTTCGGCCGCTCCTGCGGCACCGGTTCTATCTGCCCCGACAGCTCCGGTAAATGATGAAGAGTCAGTCGTTTCTGTGAGGGCGGTTATGAATGCCGTCAGAAGAGGGACGGCCGTGATCTTGGCGGTAACCATGATCTTTACCGCTCTCGGCGCCGCTGCATCGTTTTTTTACTACTTCACCCGTCCGTACAGCGGAACATCTACCATGTTGTTTTCATACGGATACCGTGGGGTTGAAAACGGAGTGGATCCGTTAGGACGTCCTCTCGATGTCAGCAAAATAAAATCACCGCTGATTATAGACAAGGCTATCGAGCAGCTGGATCTCTACAAGAAGAACATCACAGTCGAGGATGTCCGCTCCAACCTTGTCATACAGGGGGTTATCCCCGATGATATTATGCAGGAGATTCTGATCATAAGCGAGATTGCTACCAAAACCCCCGCAAAGCTTGAGGATCTGTCGGAACTCCAGTATCATCCCACACAGTACATAGTAAGACTAAGACGAAACCATCGTCTTAGCTCACTTACCGTGCAGGAGATGAACGATCTGCTGAGCGCTGTTATGCAAAACTACCGAGAATTTTTCATTGACGAATACAGCAACAGAAATATGCTCGATTCGGTTATAGAAAACTTTGAACAATCGGAATATGATTATTTTGAGGTCATGCAGATATTAGGAAGTCAGGCCAACAACATGATCAACTATTGCGAACTCATGCGATCGACCGCTCCCGATTTCCGCTCTCCCGCAACGGGGATGACATTCGGAGAGATTCTTGCCAATATCAGGCTGGTCAATACCGTTGACATACATCGGGTAAGCGCTCTTGTCTATTCGGGCGGAATCAGCCGTGACAGAGCCCAGATGGAGAGGGTATTTGAGTATAACATCTACCGAGCCATAATGGAGAGGGATGTCAGTCTTGCAAAGGCCGACAACGCATTAGAACTTGCCCAGATGTATGAAAAGGATTTTTTTGTAATATCCCACCTCCCTGAGCAGGACTCCTATTCGCAGGCAAGCATAGTCTATGACGGGTTTTTAAAAGAAGCCCTCAAATTGCAGGAAAAGGCCGAGGAACTAACAGCCGAAGCGCAGTTTTATACCGACAATCTGAATATGCTAAGACGCAATACCAATCCCGAAAACGCAAACGAGGTAAGGATAGTAGAAGAATCCATCCCCGTTATCCTCTCCGCGCTAAGGCAATGGGGAGATATAACCATCCAAACAGCCGAGGATTATTTAGAGTTAGAGGTCTTTAAGGATGCCACAAAGGTTGTGACCCCCTCTCATTTTAAAGGGACATTCTCAGAGCATAACAGAACCATGATAATAATCTGCGCCTCCGGAGTTATGTTGGGATTCTTTATATCCATCTTGATGGTAATCTGGAAGGATGCCTTCCGCGGGGGTCACATGTAGAGAGGTGTTTGTATGGCGGATAGAAAAAGAATATATCTCTCCTCTCCCCATATGAGTGATGAGGGGTATGAGAGAGAGTATGTAGGTCAGGCGTTTGACAGCAACTGGATAGCGCCGCTTGGTGAGAATATAGATGGGTTTGAGGCGGAGTTTGCCGCTATCACGGGAGCCGAGCAGGCTGTAGCCCTGTCGAGCGGGACGGCGGCTATACATCTTGCCCTAAAATGCGCAGGTGTCGGCGAGGGTGACAGGGTTATCTGCCAGAGCTTTACCTTTTGCGGGTCGGCTAATCCTATTATATATCAAAATGCCATACCCGTTTTTGCCGACAGTGATTATGAAACATGGAACATCTGCCCCAACGCCCTTGAGACCGCTATAAAAAAGCACAAACCCAAAGCCGTTATAGCCGTCCATCTCTATGGGCTTGCCGCCGATATGGATGCTATTATTTCTCTCTGCGATCATTACGGGGTTGCGGTTATCGAGGATGCCGCAGAAGCATTGGGGACGCTCTACAAAGGCCGTCATGCGGGAACCATCGGCGACTATGGGGTCTTCTCATTCAACGGCAACAAGATCCTGACAACATCAGGAGGAGGAATCTTGACGGCACATTCATCCGAGATGGCAGATAAGGTCCGATTTTGGGCGACACAGAGCCGAGACCCCGCTCCCTACTATCTTCACAGTCAGCTTGGATACAACTATCGTCTGAGCAATGTTTTGGCGGGAATAGGACGGGGACAGCTCAAGGTGCTGGATGATAGAGTAGCCAAAAAACGCATGATATTCGATTATTACAAGCGTGAACTATGCGGTTGCGGCGATCTTGAGTTCATGCCTGAACGCGCGTGGAATCAGCCTAATTTTTGGCTGAGCTGTATTACGCTGGGGGAGAGCGGCCGTGTGGGTGATATAATAGCGGTGCTGGAGGCCGAGAATATAGAATCCCGACGGCTGTGGATGCCGATGCACCTCCAGCCTTATTATAAAGACCATGACTATGTCGGATCGGATGTATCAGAGACCCTGTTTAACACCGGTCTGTGTCTGCCGAGCGACACAAAGATGACCGAGAGCGATCTATCGCTGGTCTGCGGGATTGTAAAGGAGGTATTGTCAAGATGACGGTCAAATTAAATTTATTGGCAAAACGCATGACAGACATAATAGGCAGTCTGATAGGTATAATAATATTATCTCCTTTCTTTTTGATTGTGTCGATAGTTATAAAATCAACATCGAGCGGCCCTGTTTTCTTTAAGCAAAATCGGCTGGGCAAGGACGGCAGGACATTTAGCATTATAAAATTCCGCACAATGATTCCGAATGCAGAGAGCATCGGCGGCTTGAAACTTGCCGGAGCGCATGACGGCAGAATCACCAAAACGGGCGGATTCCTGCGAAACACCAGCATAGACGAACTCCCTCAGCTCATCAATGTGTTAAAAGGAGACATGAGCCTTGTCGGGCCCCGTCCTCCTGCTACATACCATCCCTATAAAGAATACGATGGCTATCCGAATTGGGCGGCGGGCAGATTCAGGATGCGTCCGGGAATCACGGGGCTTGCTCAAATAAACGTTCGCAACAATCTGCCGTGGGACGATAGAATCAAGATCGACATAGAATACATAAACGATTTTTCATACCTGCTTGATATAAGAATATTGTTTAAGACCATGGCTAATATATTAAAATGCAAATATATATACGAAGAACAACCTGTGGAGGTTCAATAGTGCCGACAATACTCCTGACCACAGTGATACCCGAGACCATGCTTTTCCGCTTAGAGCTTATCGAGAGACTGATAGCCGAAAACTATCGGGTCGTTGTGTCATGTACCGATGGACCATTGGTGCAAAGATTGCGAGCGGCAGGATGTGAACATCAGCGGATAAAGATAAATCGCAGAGGCAGGAACGCTTTTGGCGACATAAGCGTGTTTTTGCAATATCTACGCATAATAAAAAAGACCAGACCCGATATTGTGCTGACCTATACCGTAAAGCCCAATATATATGCCTCACTTGCCTGTCGATTGTTAAGGACACCCTATATCAACAACATCACGGGGCTTGGTGTCATAGGACAAAAGGGGATTATGCAAAAACTCCTTTTTATGATGCAGAGGGTCGCATTTAAGAGATCCTCCTGCGTGTTCTTCCAAAACCAATCCGACTATGATCTCTATCGCAGTCAGCGGATCTGCGGCGGGTTTACACGGTTGATACCCGGGTCGGGTGTTAATGTATCAAGGTTTGTCCCGACAGAGTATCCCTCTGACCAGCACGGGTTAAGGTTCCTCACTGTCGGACGTATCCGCAGGGATAAGGGTTATGACGATCTATTTGCGGCCGTAAAGATGATAAACAGACACGAGTTTCATATAGCAGGCGCTGTTGAGGACGGCAGTTATGCCAAAAAAACAGCCGATATAGAGCGGGAATACCCCGTTGTATACCACGGCCCTCTTGAGCATGAAGAGATCAGGGAGCTGATAGCACAGTCGCATTGCCTGATACATCCGTCACACTCTGAGGGGATGGCCAATGTGGTATTAGAGAGTGCCTCTTCGGCCCGTCCTGTTATAGCCTCAGACATACCCGGATGCCGAGAGTCGGTGGAAGACGGAGCTACGGGATACCTCTATCCGAGCGGCGATGTTGCCGCTCTTGCAATGATGATAGAGAGGTTCGCCTCATTGCCGCATGAGCAAAGGCGGCAGATGGGTCTTGCGGGAAGAAAGAAGATAGAATCCGAATTTAACCGAAATATAGTTATCGATGCCTACATGGAAGAAATCACAAAATGCTTGGGGGAACAAAGGTGAGTTTATTAGAGCGAATATACGACAGATCGCCGATATTCATGCAAAATCTGATGGCGACAATAGAGGGATACCGCAAGAATCACAGCCGCTATGGAAAAATATATAGAGAACACAGGGCGTTTCTGCGTGAGTTTGACGGATGGGATATAGCTAAAAAGAATCAGTATCAGCTCGATCGCATGAAGGATATTATCAGCCATGCCTACCGCAACAGCCCTTTTTACGGCAGGCTCTACAGGAACATAGATATAGAATCTATACAAACCATAGAGGATCTCAAAAGACTGCCGATCTTAGACAAGGAAACTCTGCGGGAAAACATAGATTCTGTCATCACCCTGCCTAAAAACAAGGCTCTCAAGCATAGCACGGGAGGAACAACGGGGAAGTCCATGACGGTGTACAGCAGACGGCAGGACATGATGAAATTCATGGCCGTTCTCGATAACTTTAAGGCTCGTGTCGGATTTGATCATCGCAGGATGAAGCGGGCGACATTTAACGGCAAACACATAGTGCCGCCCGGACAAAAGAGCAAGGTCTTCTGGAGATACAATGCCGCCTGCAAACAGATGATATATTCCTCATTCCATCTTGCCGAGGAGAACATGAAATACTATATAGATTCCCTGAACAAATACAAACCTATGGCTATAGACGGATTCTTTATGTCCATGCTCGATATAGCAAACTATATGGAACGTCACGGTCTAAAGCCGGAGTTTACCCCCATCGCTATCTTTCCCACCTCCGAGACCCTGACCAAGGATGGCAGAGAACTGCTCGAGAGGGTGTTCGGCTGTAGGGTCTATGATCAATATGGCTCAAGCGAGGGAGCGCCCTATGTAACCGAATGTGAGAGCCAAACCCTGCATATAGAAATGACCACAGGTATTATCGAACATTATGAGGAGGGCAGTGACGAGATTGTCGTTACAAGCTTTTTGACCTATGGAACTCCTCTGATAAGATATAAAATCGGAGATGCTATGGTCTTTGGGGATGACACACCCTGTGACTGCAAAATGCAGTCGCAGACTATAAAAGAGATACGAGGACGGGGGTTAGAGTTTTTATATGCCTCACACGGGGCAAAAATGAGTGTTGCAAATATCTCAAATATATTTAAGGTCCTACCCAACGCCATTATCAGATCACAGACGATTCAGGACAGACCGAATGAAATAACCATACTGATTGAAACAGACAAAAACCTATACAAGGATGAGTATGACAAAATCTTAGCAAACGAATTTCGTCACAAATTCGGTGATGATATGTCTGTTATCATAAAACAGGTTGATGAGATCCCACGGGAAAAGAGCGGAAAACTTGTTATGATAAAGAACAATATAGACACCCAAAAGGGCGGCAGTGTATGAAGATAAAAATCAGACCGACAGATTATCTGCTGATACTGGGAGCCATACTTGCGCCTATGACAGGGTTTAGAATCTGGAAGGTCGGCCCCGCAGAGGCCCTATGCTGTATCTGGGCTATACTGAATCTGAAGAATGTAAAGTTTCACAAAAGACTGAATTTCTATCTCTATTTTTGGATCATGTTTATAACAAGCATAGTTCTCGGTACAATATTCAGCCAAATATTCTATACCGTTCATCCATCCGCCCTTTCGGGTATTCTCACATGGATATACTTTGCGTTAATATCGGTGGTTATGTATTTCACCCTCAAGGAGATGGAGTTAGCCTATGTTAAAAAGATCATAAAAACCGTCTTTGTCTGCGCGGGGTTTTGGTATCTCTTCCTGATGCTCTACAACCAATTTGTGTCATCCTCATTCTTGGGAACCCCGCTTGTATACGGCGGCAACCGATTCTCAGGAGGAGCCGAGAATCCCCACCAAATCGCCCTATTTATGCTTACAACATTGTTCTTCGCTATCTTTTTTATATCGGAGGAGCGAAAGGCTTTCGGCAGGATCGTATCTATCGGAATAATAATCAGCTCTGTTGCGGTCATATTTGAAACATCCTCCAGCACGGCGATAATGGCGATGGTGTCGGCCTTGTTTATATATGTGGTTATAAATATGCTTACATATAAAAACAGCGCAAGGATAATGGTGTCGGTAGGGGTGTTTTTACTGCTGGTATCGATCTTTATCGCTGTGTTTTATAGCTTTGCGTTGTTTGGCCGATTCTACGAATGGGTTCTTGCCGATCCAAACGGGCAGGGCCGTATCGAAATATTCAGCGATATAGTAAATGTCTTCCCCAAAAGCCCGATTTTCGGCTTAGGACCGGGGGTTCACGCTATGGACAGCAGCATAGAGTTTCACAACAATTATCTTGAGATTCTTTCTATGACGGGCATATTCGGATCCTTTGTGTTTTTGGTTTTGTCGCTCAAAATATTCAAGGACACCTATATATACAGCCGCAATCTTGTCCCGCTGGTGTTGGCTGTATATGTTTACGGATTCTCAGGATTCAGCGCCCGCCGACTGGTATATTGGATTTCTATAACCTTTGTTCTGGTCATTATTGAAATAAATAAAAGGAGATGCAGGCATGGCCGATCATAACGCACACAACAAAAAGAAACTGCTTATTATATACGACTTCGCCATTATCATCATGGGTCTGTTTTTTGCGCTATACACCGAACTGCGGGTTGTATCTCTTCCGGACAAATACTATAATTACGCATTGATCTATGTATCGGTCAACACACTGCTGACATTGCTGATATTTTGGCGGTTCAAGCTATACGATGGCGTTCGGGAGTTTTTCGGATTCTCAGAGTTTACTAAAGTATGTATGGGAAGCATAGCATCGGGTGTCGGAATCATGGTAGGGATAGCTGTATGGAGCGGATCGAGAGCGGTCAACTGCTTTGTGATGTATACGGTGTTTTTGATAATAGGCATATCAATACCCAGGACTGTATATCTCTTCCGCAGGTATCTAGGCAGAAAGCTATCGGCCGATTCCGCCCGCAACCGCATAATGCTTATAGGAGCAGGATCAGCCGGAAATATTCTTATGAGAGAGCTGTTGACTAACCACTATTCATATGGTAAAATAATATGCTGTATAGACGATGACACAGGCAAAAAAGGAAAGTATCTCAGAGGCGTTAAGATAGAGGGCGGGCGGGATGTCATCGAGCGAATGGCAGACAAGCACATGATTGACGAAATATTTATCACCATACCGTCATTGTCCCCCAAGGAAATGCGGGAGTTATTAAAGATATGCGCCAAAACCAGCTGCAGGGTAAAGACCCTGCCCGGATTCTATCAGCGCATTAACTATAACGTAAGCGTGTCAAAACTGCGGGGAATCGAGGCTACAGACCTGTTGGCGCGTGAGCCTGTTCGTATAAACCTTGATGAGATCATGGAATATGTCACAGGCAAGACGGTTGTCGTCACCGGCGGGGGAGGCTCGATAGGCAGTGAGCTTTGCAGCCAAATAGCGGGGTACAATCCCGCCAAGTTGATAATCATAGATATAAATGAAAATAATGTTTACGACCTCCAGCACAAACTCCTGTCAAAACACGCTGATCTGAATCTTGTTGTTCTGATCGGTTCGGTTCGGGACAGCGCCAGGATAGAATCTATATTTGAAACATACCGCCCCGATATAGTCTACCACGCCGCCGCCCACAAACACGTCCCGCTAATGGAGGACAGCCCTAACGAAGCGGTCAAAAACAACCTGTTCGGCACATACAACACCGCCGTTGCGGCGGGGAAATACGGGGTCAGCCGATTCATTCTTATATCGAGCGACAAGGCGGTCAATCCCGTTGGGGTTATGGGCGCTACAAAAAGACTATGCGAGATGATAATTCAGCTGATGAATAAAAAATACGCCACAGAGTTTGTGGCGGTGCGTTTCGGCAATGTTCTCGACAGCAGCGGGAGCGTCTTCCCGCTATTCCGCAATCAGATTAAGGCAGGAGGGCCTGTCACCGTTACCCACAAAGACGTGGTGCGGTTCTTTATGACCATACCCGAAGCGGTGTCACTGGTTCTGCAAGCGGGATATTATGCAAAGGGCGGGGAGATATTCATACTCGATATGGGAGATCCCGTCCGCATAGATGATATGGCACGCAAACTCATCCGATTGGCGGGATATGTTCCCGATGAGGATATAGAGATACAGTATACAGGACTGCGTCCGGGTGAAAAGCTGTTTGAAGAGATATTGATCGCCGAGGAAGGCATCAGAAAGACAGACAACAAACTTATATACATCGCAAACCCGATAGTATTTGACCAGGATGTATTTATGACAAACATGGATCAGTTAAAAACACTTGCCCAGTCCAACAGCGACCAAACCCGTGAAAAAATAGGGGAAATGATTAGGATTACGGGGGCTTGAAAACACCCTACCGCTGCGGTAACCACGGGCGGCAAATTGCCGCCCCTACGGGAAAAACACCCGCCGCTGCGGCGGCAACGCCCCCCCCCTCCCCCCCCCGCGGGGCCCCCCCCCCCAAAGGGGGGGCAAAAAAACAACCACGGGGT
>WRME01000035.1 GCA_009777275.1 Oscillospiraceae bacterium | reverse complement strand
AGTCGGCGTTGCCGCCGACAGCTCTCCCAAAGGGAGAGCCAAGAGTGTCCCATACAAATTCTGTGGGTGTCCTTGCCTCTCCCTTTGGGAGAGGTGTCATGCGTTAGCATGACGGAGAGGGCAACTGTCAATTGTCAATTGTCAACTGTCAACTGTCCAAGCCCTTCCAGTAATACCTTTGTTTCGTCCCTGATGGTGTCGGTGTCGCGGCTGATTGCTGCCTGTTCCAGTTTGTATGCAAGGCTGGATAGTCGGCTCTCGTTTATTACGGCGAGGGCGTTTTTGATCCCGTGGACGGCGGTGATATACTGCTTTATTTCCGATTCTCCGCCTGCGATTACTCCATCGTAAACACGGCTGATGATCTCGACTGTGTTTTTGGCATCCTTTATAAAGACAGCCTTTACATCAGGCAGAACCGATGCCGCCTTGGGGCGTTTTACTGTCTTTTTGTCGGGATGTTTGTCTCGTATATACTCGTTGAGAATGGTGTTGAGTTGGCGGGAATCTATAGGCTTGGGTAAAAATCCGTCAAATCCGTTCTGCAAAAACACCTCCGACTGTCCTATGATAACGTTGGCTGTGAGTGCAACGATGGTACGGTTATACCCCATCTCTCTGATCAGCTTTACCGCCTCAATGCCGTCCATTTCGGGCATCATGTGATCCATGAATATAATGTCATACTCATTGCCGTCTGCTATTTTGGCAACGGCGTCTCTGCCCTTTGTTGCGGTCTCTATCTCAAGACCGTATGGCATCAACATTCCCTTTGCCACATATAGGTTTGACCCGACATCATCGACCAGCAGAACCCTGCCGTATGGCATATGCTCTCGTATAAACTGCTTGTTCTTGATCTTATCCATGCTCCGTGAACGCAGATTGTAGAGCAGACTGTTCATACCATCGCCGAACTCTGATCCGCATATGTTTGTTCCGATTCGCTTTTGCGGAATCCGGACGGTAAAAACAGACCCCTTGTCAGGCTCGCTCTCGACGGTTATTTCGCCATTCATAAGTCCGACAAGATAGCGGGTTATGCCCATTCCCAAACCCGCTCCCGCAACGGTACGCTTGGTGTGCAGATGAAACCGTGTATAGTTGTCGAACAATTTCTCTATCTGCTCGGCCGTCATGCCGTATCCTGTGTCGCTAACCCTAAAGACAAGGGTTACATCAGAATCGTCTCCGCTATCCGCCTCCTTAGAATATACCGATAGCTCAACCTCACCCTTTTCGGTATACTTAAAGGCATTGGATAGCAGATTGCTGAGAATCTGCTTGATTCGCAGTTCGTCACCGTGCAGGTCAAGCGGTGTGTTTTGGTTTATCTTTACAACAAAGTTTATAGGCTTGCTCTCAAATCTCAGATAGTTCAGCTGAGTAGTATCATAGATCAGGCTGGGAATGTCATATGGTGCAAGGGACAGCTCCAGATGCCCCGCTTCTATCTTGGACAGATCGAGTATATCATTGATGATATTGAGCAGCAGACTGCTCGAGTCATAGATCTGTGCAAAGGAATCCTCGGCCTCGGGCGGCATATTTGGGCTCTGCAGCTGAATCTCGGCTATTCCAAGCACCGCATTGAGAGGGGTTCTTATCTCATGGCTCATGTGAGCAAGGAAGAGGCTCTTGTATCGGCTGTGCTGTTCCGCAAGTTCTTTAGCTTCGATAAGTTCGGTAATATCAACCGAATGCTGCAGATGGACCGTCTTGCCGTCATACCACTCTATGTATCGGTCGGTGTTGCGGTATGTGCGGTTGGTCAGCGTACTGCGTCTTTCCCAGACAACGGGAATGCCGGAGTTTTTATCAAGCTGATGGCATGGGCAGAAATCGCATTTTTCATCGAGGTCTTTCTGCAGGATCTTGTAGCATATCTTACCTATAGAATTATTATCGAGATTAAAGTGGGTTTTCATCCGCTCGTTTATAAACAGGATCCTGTTGGTTTCGGGATCGGTTGCGTATATCATAGCGTCCAGCGCATTTAATATGTCATAGGTTATTCTCGATTGGTCTTCAGCCTTGTTCTTTTTATTGGTCACCCGCACAAGGATAGTGATCAGTCCCAGCGACACAAACAATCCTATCACTATAAAAAACCACTGTGTTCTCCGCAAATTCTCGTAGTATTTCTGTGACGGAGTAACCACACCGATATGCCATCCGTTAGGCAATGTTCGGATCGACAGCAGAGACTCCTCACCCTGATAGTTGGTAAAGGGCCGCTCGAAAATCTCGGTACCGTCCGCTAAATCTTTAGCGATAACATCCATCTCATCCGATGTCAGGTTGAATTTTACACCCAGCAAACTCGGCTCGGGATGCGCTATGGTCGTAAATTCCTTATCCAGCAGCAGCCAGTAGGAGGTCTTGTCCTCCTGCATCTCTAAAGACAATTGGTATATCCTGTCCATATCAATATCAAGGTTTATGACCGCAAGACGGTTTCCGTCTGTGTCAAATATAGATCGGGCATAGGAGATGGTGACCTCCTTTGACACCCAATCGATATAGGGTTCGGTAACTCCTATGCCGCCCTCCGCCTCTGTCGCCGCCCTGTGCCACAACCGCTCGGACGGAACATAGTCGGGCCCCGGATCTCTGTCCAGCCCGTCAATTATCGCCCCGTCAAAAACATCACAGACAGCAAGAATACTCACAAAGCCGTTGATTTTATCCTGCGAATATCGGGTTATATCGATTAGGTATTCATGTACATCATCGGCGCTTCCGCCCCGCAGAATCAGACCCCGAATAGATTCCGACACTATTCCGAGAATAGATCGGGGTTCCATAAGGTTGTATTCGAGCTGATTTTCTATACTCACGAATGTTGATTCGGTTCCGTCATGCAGATAATGCCTTTCTCTGCTGACACTGAAAAAATAGTTTGACGTAACCAAAATCCCGAATGCCATTATGACAAAAAACACCTGAGTAAAGGGGAACCGCGCCCATATCGAACGAATTGCCGGCATATATCTTCCTCCTAACTGCCTACTCTAAAGGTAAAGAAGAATCGTGTTCCCTTACCCTCTTCTGATTCAAACCACATCCTGCCGCCCATTTCTTCTACTATGTGCTTGGATATAGGAATACCCAGACCCATTCCGCCGTATTTTCTTGCGGCGCCGCCGATCCCCTGCTCAAACACGCGGGAAAGCGCCGTCTGTTCCTTTTTGGTCATGCCTATGCCGTTGTCTATAACCTCCGCCTGTAGTGTACACAGACCGCTCTCTTCGCTCAGACAATATATTCTCAGCTGAATCTCGCCGCCCTCGGGTGTAAACTTTGCGGCATTTGCCAGCAGATTGTGCAGAACCTGAGCCAATCGGGATTCGTCCCCCGTAACGGTATCAGGGATGGTCTGATCTATATTGCTGGAAAATCTGTGTTTCTTGGTGTTCATACATGGCTCTATGATCTTTAATACATTATCGATCATATCGGCAAAGACAAAATTGGCGCTTACCAGCTTAAAGTTCTTCTTCTCTACTGCGTATATATCCAGCATATCGTTGATAAGCTCTAACAATCGAAAGGCGGCTCCGTCTATCTCGTCATAGATTCTCAGCGTTTCCTTCCCGGGCGCTTTCATTCTTGCCAACTGTAGCATACCCATGACGGTATTCATGGGTGTCAGCATCTCATGGCTGATGCGGGATAGAAACTCGGTCTTTGCCTTGTTGCTCTGCTCTGCCGCTTCCTTTTCGATCTTGAGGCGGGTTTGGTTTACGGCGTTGATCTGATTGCCTACCCTCAGCTTTACAATGGTGGAGTTAAAGGGTTTTGTGATATAATCGGCCGCTCCCAGAGCAAGCCCCTTCTCCTCATCTATGGTGTTGGTAAGTCCCGTTACAAATATGACCGGGATCTCTTTTGTCTCTTCGCTTGATTTTAGGATGGCAAGAACCTCGTATCCATCCATCTCGGGCATGAGAATATCGAGCAGTATAACATCCGGTCGGTTGCTCTTGGCTGTGCAGATTCCGTTTTGACCGCCCTTTGAGGCATAGAGCGTGTACTCGGATCCTAATATGTGCGACAGCTTTATGATATTTGCTTTTTCATCGTCTATAATAAGTACGCTGTTTTTTTCTTCACTATTCATTCGGACTGTCTCTCTTTCCCCAATTTGTCTAACGCTATGGCCGCCTGTTCAAATTCAAAATCCTCGAGACTTTGTACTAATTCTTCTGTACCGTACATCCAACATTCTGTTCGGCAATCATAGGACGGAGTTCTTCTATAAGCCTGATTATTCTCTGCTCGTCTACAATCTTGGCTCGCTTTACGTTCTCGCTCTCCTTAATCAGCGGGGCATATTTTTCAAGAACGGCCGACAACTCCTCTTCGAGCAGACCGAGCTGCAGATTGGTTAGTTTGTTCTTGCGATCGCCCAGCATCTCTTCGGCTGTGGCGGCGGCATCACGCAGTCGGGTCTCGTTGATGTTGGCGGCATTGTTCTTGAGGGTGTGTGCCAGCCTGTGCGCAAGGTTTATATCATCCTCATCCAGAGCTATCTTTATATCCTTTATTATATGCTGATTGTTCTTTACAAAACTCAGCCTCAACACTCCCTGCAGCTGAATCTCGTCCATATCGGCAAGACGGCTGTCCGCTACATAAAAATTCAGCGGAGTAAAATAGCCCAGCAGACATTTGTAGAGGTCGTCGGATGAAAACGGCTTGCCCAGATACCCCTCCATGCCGCTCTGTGAGTACATCTCAAGATTACCCTGCATCACGTTGGCGGTTAGTGCTACTATAGGGGTTTTTACACCTATATCGACCATCTTTGCCGCCGCCTCAAGACCGTCCATCACAGGCATATGTATATCCATGAATATCAGGTCAAAGGGCTTTTGCCGGGCGGCCAGCCGCTCGGTAACTATATCAAGACCCTCCTGCCCGTTTTTGGCTATCACGGTTCTGATTCCTATCCTGTCGAGATGACCGCATATCACCTGCTGATTCATCTCGTTATCCTCACAGATAAGAATCTCTGCGTTAAAGACCGGCTTTTGCACCTGCCGCACAATCACCTGATCGACATTCACCCTTGTGGGAATCTCGATAAGACTGAACGGTATCTCAAAGCTGAATTTGCTCCCAACGTCTATCGCGCTTACAACATGGAGGCTTCCTCCCATCAGCTCGACAAGGTTTTTGGTTATGGCAAGACCCAATCCAGTACCGCTGTATTTGCGGGTGGTGTTGTCGTCCGCCTGTACAAACGGCTCGAAGACCTTGTCTATCTGATCCTTGCTCATGCCTATACCGCTGTCCTTTACCTCAAAGTGTACGGTGGCGGTGTTGTTGTCCGAACTTATGACCGACGACATCATCTTTATGGTGCCGGAGTTTGTGAATTTTACGGCATTGGAGAGAAGATTGGTTATTATCTGCCGCAATCTCACAGGGTCTCCCAGGAGTTTTTTACCCAGCGACGGTTCTGCATAGCAATATAGCGACAGTCCCTTTTCCTGCACCTTGGGCATGATCATGTTCTTACAATGCTCGTAAATATCATGCACGTCAAAGGGTATGCTCTCGAGAACTATCTTGCCTGATTCGATCTTGGAAATATCAAGAATATCGTTTATGATATGTAACATCCAGTCGGCGTTTTCGGATATTTTATAGAGATAATCCTTGGTCTTGTCGCTAATATCATCATCCCGGGCAAGTTCTGCAAACCCCATTATGCTGTTCATAGGTGTTCGGATCTCGTGGCTCATATTTGCTAAGAAGACCGACTTGATTCGGTTAGCCTCGTTGGCCGATCCCAGAGCGGCCTCGAGATTTGAGGATGTTTCCTGCAGTTCTATAAGCATCTCGTGCCGCATGATAGAGTTGGTGATCAGTATGCTTGCCGAAGACATGAGCGATTCCTCAGCCTCGGTAAAGAGCCGCTCTTTTATAAAATCATCAAACCCCATAAATCCCCACAGGCTGTCGTTGATAATAACAGGCACAACCAGAATAGATTTTATCGGAGCAAGCAACTCCTGCGCTCTTGACCCCTGATCGGCGATAAGATCGCTCATCAGAGCGTTTATGCAGGTTCGGTCAGACAGCATATTCTCCCAGCTCGGAAGTTGGCTGAATGGCATACTTTTGGTGGCGGGCTTCCCAACCCTTGTTTGTTTATCAAACATCCATTCATATTCAAGACTGCAGTGCAGTTCCCCGTCTATGCTGTAGTTCCTCCACAGACAGACACATCCGACCTTCATAGCCTTTGCTAATATCCCCAATGCTTTGTTTACATCCTCCACAAAAAACTGCATCTTAGATGTAAGCAGGAGTTCGGCGACATCATTGACCGCCTGCAGAAGAATATCTCTGCGGGCTATGTCCGCAACCATGTTGCGTTCTATCTCATAACGCATGACCGCATTCATCAGTAAAAATGCCGCATATCTCAGCATATTGGAGCAATCATCGTCAAAGTACCGCTCATTCTTGCGATCCTCGAAGAAGACAAACCCCGAAAACCCGTTCTTGATAAAAACGGGTACGATAAGTACAGACTTTACCTCATATGCCTGTATAATAGAGGCTTCCGGTTCGGGCATCGAGCTTGCCGGGCCGTTTACGGTATTGCGTTCCTCAAATATCTTGGTCCAGTTGGGGCAGAATTGCGAACAGGTAACATCCTCAAACACAGAGGTAGGCTTGGTGGTACCTCCCGACTCTCTGTCCCAGCGGTAGATCATAGAGGCATGAAGACCGTCCTCCTGCTCCGAATTTTGCCAGACCGAAATCCTGTCAAGCTCGGCAATGTCGGCTATGGGAAAGATTCCCGCCGTCATGTTCTCGTCAAATGTCGGCTCACTGCGTGAAACAAATATGACAGAGGTTTCGTTGAGGGTATCCATCATTATTCCACGGCGTTTTATGCGTTCTTCCGTATCATCTGTCTGATTTGTCCGGTCTGTGCCGTTATCAATCCCGCCTTGCAAAGTCTTGCTTTTTTTATCTTCCGCACCCATACCGCCAACCCCGCCTTTATAGTATTATACTTTATGTTTTGTATTATAATACTTTTAGACAAAATTGTCAAGAAAAATCCTCCCTGCTTTTTACAGGGAGGGAATGGGGGGATTTAGCCGCCGAAACCACGGGCGGCAGGTTGCCGCCCCTACACGACCACCCCGCCGCTGCGGTGGCACCCCGACGACAATTAACAGTTGACAATTGACAGTTGACAATTATTGTAAATATAATTTTGCTGGCAAAACTCAACCACCACCGTCTTTAGGCGGTGGTGGTTGTTTTCACTCCAATTTATCCATATAGTCTTCGTATGCAGATAAAAACGAATCGTATTGTTCTTTAGTTACGGAACCGATTACCATAATAATATCATCTTCTTTTATACCGTCATAAATATAATTGCATTTAACATGGCTGTCTTTTTTAAGTCTGTTGATTCTATCTTTCTTTATCGGAATATTATATGAAAATCGTTCTTTTGATTTGTTAGAAGAAATCAAAAAGCAAAGGTATTCAAAAGGGAAAATTTCAAGTTCGTCATTTTCAATATCGATGATAACAAAACTATGCAGGCTGCCTGATTCGCCATCAGGGTATTTAAAATTGCTAATAAGAACAATATCACCTATTTTATACTTCATATTCATCCTCTTCCGATTTCCAGTATTCAATATTTCCTTTGTGTTCCTCTTCTTCGACAGGAAACATCTCAAACGCTTCTGAAACATGGACAACCGCTCCTATTTCTCTTCCGCGTTTGATAATATTTTTTGCCTTTGTTTCTGATTGTTTATCCATTACAACTCCTCCGTTCACCGCTCAACCCATCGAAATGCCGCCTGTATCTTTTCGGGATATTTATATCAATAAGATACCCTATTTGTGCTAAAAAACTTGCTATTTCGGCGAATCCGTCTTTGTAAAACTGTGCTATGCGTTTTGTTTTGTCGTTTATGTTCTTATAATTATGAGGACAGACAAACGTCCAGTCTGCTCCGCTTCTATCAAAAACAATGCGGAAATATTTATCTATGCCTTTTGAGCTGTGTCCGGATCTGCCAAGTAGGATTTGGTGTTCCACGGCCTCATCGATATGGCTGAAAATCGCCTCTGTTCCGTCAAAAGCAACAACCGCTATCAACGGCTCGTCATGCTCCATAGCATGATCGGCACTTGCGTATTGATTGAATTTTATGATATTCAAGATGTTTTCACTTCCTCTACTAAACGTGAGCGTGTCCCCATTCAACAGGCATACCCATTTGTTCGGCGATTTCCTCAAATTTCTTTACTAAATCGTTAGCGTTAGCGTGTTTGAATGGCGTATCGCCGAAAGAGACGGCGACATTCTCGTCGGGGGTTTCCGATTTTGCAATCATCATTCTAAAGTCGGCGGACCTTGCAGTTTCTTCAAGCCTGCTTGCTACAACGCCGAAGTCGGAATGAGCAGTTATGCGTTCATTCATTTTCCAACACTCCTTTCGTGAAGATATATCCGGCGGTCTGGCTATTTTCTATAAACCGATTTACCTTGTCTGTTTCACTTGTGACGGTTTGATAATGCTTTATTATTGCGTTTTGTGCTACACTCCGATTTTCAAGCGTTTGATTGTGCATGAATTTTTCAACCGCTTGGTCAATGCCGTTTTTGGTAATTTGCATATTCGCATCGGCGGCTATTTCGATTTCTCTCAGATTCTCCATAAAACACATGATTTTGTCATGTTTTGGGTCTACCCATCTGAAAGAGTGTGCTTGATTGCCAACAACCATTCGGATTTCTGCGGGTTGATGTTGTATGCTCCTCATTATGTCTCTAAATGAAAAAGCCGATGTATTCTCAAAACCTGTTCGCTCCATAGCAGGGTCGAACGGGTGATTGTGGGTCACTATGTTTCCTTTAGCACGATTCCACTGTTCAGGGGTTAGACTTACCTCGTTCCCACGCCCTTGGCTTGATCTAAACAACTCGTTGCCGTTTGTGTCAAAAACAATCACAGTTTCATGCTCATTTCGAGCTATGGACTTTTCGATTCGCTCAATATTTTCCATCTCTCCCCCCTATTCCACTATCCTCTCGAATAGGGTTTTTGCTTCTCCTACGCTGCCGCCGCTCTTGATAGCGCCGAATTTTGACAGCGACTCAAACGAGAGGTCTTCCGCTCCGATGCTCTCTAATATTTCTGCGGATTTAGATGGCATGATAGGCTGCAGCATAACCCCGATTATGCGGATCGATTCGGCAAGATTGTACATGACCGTTCCGAGACGGGGCTTGAGGGAATGGTCGGCGGCAAGTGTCCACGGGGTTGTTTCGTCAATGTATTTGTTGGCGCGTCTTGCGGCGTTCATAATTTCATCTATCGCTTCTGCAGAGCGGTAGGCGTCCATTTTGGCAAAGTAGTTCTTGACAGCCGACACAACAACCTCACGCAGATCGCTGTCTGTGTCCATGGTTTGACCCGGTTCGGGAATGACCCCGCCGAAATATTTTTGTATCATAGAAACGGTGCGTTTAGCAAGGTTGCCTATGGTATTGGCAAGGTCGGTGTTGCAGCGGGAAATGACCGATGAAACGGTGATGTTGCCGTCGTTGGCAAAGGGCAGTTCGCTCAGAACATAGTAGCGGATGGCATCGGCTCCGAATCGATTGCACAACTCGTCCGCATATAGGACGTTGCCTTTCGACTTACTCATTTTATCCTGCCCCATCAGCAGCCAGGGATGCCCCAAAATCTGCTTAGGCAAAGGAATATCCAGCGCCATAAGGATTATGGGCCAGTAGATAGAATGGAATCGCACTATGTCTTTGCCCATGACATGGAGGTCACAGGGCCACCATTTTGCAAAGCTGTCGGACGGGTTTTCGGTATCATACCCAAGCGCCGTTATATAGTTGCTAAGCGCATCTATCCAGACATAGACGACATGGTTTTGGTCAAACTCGACAGGAACCCCCCACTTGAATGTCGATCGGGTAACGCACAGATCCTGCAAACCCGGCTCAAGAAAGTTGTTATACATCTCATTCATGCGGGATTGCGGTATAATAAAATCGGGGTTTTGTTTGAAATGCTCCTTTAGACGATCTTCATACTTGCTCAGCCTTAAAAAATACGCCTCTTCGTTGGTCGGGATGATTTCACCGCCGCAGTCTGAGCATTTGCCGTTCTCTATTCTGCCCGACGGAACAAAGGCCTCACAGGCGGCACAGTACATTCCCGAATATTCCCCTTTGTATATATCGCCCTGTTTATATAGTTTGTTGAATATTCCCTGCACGGCTTTTATGTGATGCTCATCGGTGGTGCGGATAAAATCATCGTTAGAAACACCGAACATCTCTATGTTGCCGAGCATTAGGCGTGTAACCGAATCTACATACTCTCTGTTGGATATGTTTTGGCTCAGCGCCGCCGCCTCTATCTTCTGCCCGTGTTCGTCCGAGCCGGAAAGAAAATGCACATCAAAGCCGGACAACCGTTTATACCGAGCAATCATGTCGGTAAGAATAATGTCCACACAATTGCCTATGTGCGGCTTGGAAGAGGCATAGGGTATCGCCGTTGTGATATAAAATTTAGGTTTCATGTTTGATCTCCTTATCTAACAATGTTTTTATATATTTACGCCATTATTTTGACCATTTCACGGGTGAGTTCCCATTTCATCGGTAAATCATCTAAATAGCGGCAGCATTCTTCGTACATATATAGTCCGTTTCTATAGCACTCGTTTCCCATAGAGCCTGCTATATGCGGGGTGAGCAGTATGTTTTTCATGTCCCACAGCTGCGAATCGGGAGCGGGCGGCTCAGGATCGGTAACATCGAGAACGGCAAAGAGATCATCCCGCTCTTTCAAAGACCGTATCATCTCATCCTCGCGGATTATAGCTCCACGAGCGGTGTTTATCAGCATAGCGCCCTGTTTCATGCTGTCTATGTGCTTTCCCGTTATCATACCACGGGTTTCGGCAAGCAGAGGGGTATGTAGCGACACGACATCACAGCAGGCAAACACATCTTCCAGCGTGGTCTTTTCAACCCCCAGTTCCTTTGCTCTTTCTTCAGTAAGATACGGGTCATATGCCTTTATATTTACCTCAAAGTTTTTCAGCAGAGAGATAACCATCCTGCCTATGGCTCCTGTCGATATTATACCCACGTTGCTGTGATAGCATCCCGCCGGAGACATTGACGTGCGTTGCTGTCCTCTCGATTCTGTGTATGTCCGGGCGTTCTGCAATCCTCTCTTCAGCCCGAACAGTATGTTAGCAAGGGTGTACTCGGCTACGGGAATATCGTTGGCTACCCAGGCGCTGCAAACCCTGACGCCCGCATCCCATGAGGCATCGGTAACAAAGTGCTTAACACTGCCCGCTCCGTACAAAACGAGCTTCAGATTAGGAGCGTGCCGCAAAAAATCCCGGTCTATTTTGGGAATCCCCCATGTGCTGAACATGATCTCACAGTCGCTCAACACACCCAAGTTCTGCATAATCTCACCGGATTTATAGGGTCTGTCGTATAGATCCACCTTTTGCTTGATTTTGTCTATCAAACCCTCATTATACACAGCAGCATACGCATCCGCAATTATTAACGCTTTCTTCATGGTCTGTGTCCTTTCTGTTTGTGATTTAACCTATAACCCTAACAAATCAACGTGACTTCCTGTGCCGTAAAGGTACAGGATCAGCTCTTTATTGCGTTTCTCATATACGAGAAGCCAATCTCCCGCACCGCCGATGTGACACTCACGATAGTTCTTGAAATTGCCCTTTAACTGATGGTCTTTCCAGTTTTCGGGGAGCGGAATGTCTTGCATTAACTGTCTAATTCCCCAATCAAGCACAGTCAAGTCTTTGCCCTGCTTTTTGGCAAGTTTGCGTGTTCGCTTATAATTCGAGGACGGAACAAGAGTATAAATCCGATTATTCATCTTCTTAGTCCTCCGCATCTAAAGCGGCGTTCATTTCTTCAACGCTGTTGTACATTTTCGCAGTTCCGTTTGCAACGGCCGCATACAGCTCTTCTGCTTCGGCTAAAATTGCCGATTCAAACTCCGGCGTGTAACCATTTTCGGTCAGTTCTACTTTTGCCGCTCCTCGAATTGATTCCATTTCTAAAAACAAATTGCTTTTAGTCTCATGCCGCATTTTTTCTCCTAAAAGATCTCTTAATGTTCTAAGAACATACTCCATTTTATTTTCAGGCATATCAATAACATACTTTATAGCCTGTTCTTTAACAGATAGCATATAACAACCCCTTCTTCCCTTATATTCTCCCTTGATACTACTATACTATCACGGGGTGCGTGAAATGTCAAGTATCGCATTAATACACATTCCCGTTTTCTCTGAATTTACGCCATACGTTCTCGAAGAAGTCGTCCTGTTCGGGCAGGGGGCGTGTTTTACGCCAGTTGAATAGGCAATGGCCGTCTTTGTAGACAACCTCCTGCACAAGCGCCTGCATATCGCCGTCGGCACGGGTGAATCTGAATATTTCTTCCATGCCCTCCGGCAGGATTCCGCTGCTGTCGGTATAGAGAGCCGAGCCACGGGAGCCGCCGCCCTGCTCAAGATAGTTTTTCATAGCAGAGAGATAGACGATTTGACAGATAACAATATCTTTTAGCCGATAGAAGAGGGACAGCTGAGAATGATCGGTGATCTTTATCAGATCGGCAAAATCATCGGCCAGTTTTTTTCGGCGATCTATAGCACGCGCTATCTCGCTGAGGTTTCGTATAGCCCCTCCAGAATCGCTCATTTCCTTTTGGAGATCGTCAAGATACTCGGCCGCATTGCTCCTGCCGTCCTTTGCGGTTTTATACAGATCTATATGGACACGCACCCTGTCTTGTATCAGAGAGGTGTGATCTCTGCCGCTGTTGTTAGGGTTTGCCGCTATATATTGTGCCGCTCGTGTAGCTCCCGCCTGCCCCGAATTAAGGGCGCTCCCGCCCGGACGATACACACCGTGGGTACCCGCAGCCTCACCCACAGGGAAGAATCCTCTTATGTTGCTCTGCCACCATAGATCCATATCCAATCCGCCGTTGTTGTGCTGAGCCGATAGCTCTATCTGCAGATACTCGGTCTTTAGGTCAATCCCTTTAGAGAGATACAACTCTATAGCGGGTGCGTTCATAAGCATCAGACGCTCATAGGGATTGCCGAAACAGGCTCCTGCGTTTTTGAGATAGTCAAGCGCCTCCCTGTCGAGCAATGCAAAATCTATCTCGGCGGTGTTATCGTGGTTTTTAGTAAAATCAAGATAAACCTTGCGGCGTCTCAGCGCTGTTTCACGGTACACAAGCAGGTCTATTATTGACGAGCCTCCCAAAATCTTGCTTGTATCAAATGGCCATTCGTAACCTTTTTTAAAGAGCGTGGAGAGCGACTTTGACACGTTACCGAAATATTCCGATAAAAACTCATGCTCGCTGCCGTCATTGTCGACCGAAACAAGGCGGGGGAGTACCTGCATATATGTCCCCGATACATTCCACCTCGGATTTACCGATGCCAGCCCGTACTGCCACTCGGTCAGGTTCTTGCCTGCCGCTCCCGCTAAAAAGGCTATTCCGCTTGCACCTGAGTGACACTCGGGATAGACAGAGTTTTTGTACATCCCTGCCGGTCCGCCCGTGGCATAAACGACATTGTCACAGCGGAAAACCTTGTACAGATCATTTTGATCGGCTGAGTTTTTGTTCAGACATATCAAGCCCGCCACAGAATCACCGTCGGTTAGTATCTCGATAACCTGATAGCCGTCATAGATTTTTACGCCAATGTCTGCCGCCTGTTTCTCGAGCGCTTCTGTCATAAGTTTTGAGGTCAGCGGTCCTGCCGATGTTGCCCTGATTCTGTCATCGTGATCGGTTTTATACCCGACAAACTCCCCGTAACGATTTGTCGGAAAGGGAACCCCCATGCTCTCTAAGCTGAGAAAACATCCTGCCGACAATGCCGCCTCGGCCATAGCAATGTCGCCGTCCATACAGCCGCCCCGAAACAAATCACGGGCCATCATGCGGGGTGAATCCGGAGCATCTCCGCAGAGAGTGAGCTTGTAATAGGTCTGCTTATCCGAACCTGTATTGCGGGATGTTCCCATGTTTATGCCCTCTGTGACCATAACGGCATCGGCGCCCAGACGGGCAAGGGTTACCGCCGCCTTGTAGCCCGCAGCGCCCGTCCCGACAACAACGGTGTTGACCGCACAAACCTCCGCCTCAAGATTGCCGATTGTGATTCTATCGGTTTTCATATATACACTCTCCTGATTAACTATGATTATCGTCCGTCCCTTACATAAGTATAGCCTGTATTAACGCCTGTGTCAATTAAATTATTTTGGGGCCCTCTCCGTCATGCTAACGCATGACACCTCTCCCAAAGGGAGAGGCAAGAAAAAACACCCTACAATCCGCAATAACCACGGGCGGCAACCTGCCGCCCCTACAGACCACCCCGCCGCTGCAATAACCACGGATGATCGAGGGCGGTCATCCCTACAGACCACCCCCCCGC
>WRME01000034.1 GCA_009777275.1 Oscillospiraceae bacterium | reverse complement strand
TGTATCCTTGCCTCTCCCTTTGGGAGAGGTGTCACGCCTTGGGCGTGACGGAGAGGGCGTGACGGTGTTTTTTGCTTCATAAATCTTATTTTCTTCTTAAAGGAAGCAAGTGTGTCTATATTCGAGACAAGAGCCTCTTTGTTGACCCTTTGAGCCTCCAGTAGTTCTTTGCGTAGTATCGTTATCTCTTTAGGCGCGCTGATGGATATTTTCACCTTATCTCCGGTGATACCCTCTACTACAACCTCCACATTGTCTCCGATGAAAAAAGACTCACCGATTCTTCTTGTGAGTACCAACATATCAGCTGCCTCCTTCCGCAGGAGACATTATCGGATGCTTCATCGAATAATCGCTCTCTAAGATTATCTGCTTGGCCTTGCGGCTTTCTTTGTTTATGACGATGGGGCATTTCATATTAACGGTGCTTTCGGAAAAATTATCCTTAACCACAACGATCGCATAATAAACAAGCCCATCCTCCTCGGCGGTCTTGCCTATGGTTCTGTAATCATCGTCGGACATGATGGGATCGTATTCTCTGTCGATATAAAAGGGGTTGAGCAACACGAACGCAAGCGATTCATCGGTGGTTGACTGCAGGCAAAAAAGACCCTCGTCATCCTGATCCTCACCATCGTCAAATTTTATTATCACATAATCCGTATTTCCCTCAAAGCCGAAAATGCCTTGAGGGAATCGGATAATGTCATCCTGTTCGGTTTCTATTGCATCAAAATATTTTGTGTTTATTTTCATATATATATCCTTTGTTTTTTATATAGTTGCTTCAATTGCGGGATTCGCTGCGGCGTGAACATATATCGGGTCTCCGACATATTCGATCACAACCTGCGGGTATTCTTTTATGGTGATCTCTATGTTGCCGGGTATAAACTCGAAATATCCTGCATCCAGCTTTAGGTCAAAATTCAACTTATCCATGTCGTATTGTATAGTAAGATCGGGAGGTATCCAGTCTATATCGGGAGGATACTCCGGAATAAATGCGATGTTAAACTCCTTGGGATTGTCGAATCTCAGAGCGGCAAACTCTACGATAGGGTCTCCGCCTTTGTGCAGGCTCAGGAGCAGCGACTTGCCCTCCTCGGCAAACCTTGCAGCAGCTTTCATAGCGTTTTGCTTGCCTATTTCGGCATTTTCGGCTATGCTTTTTGCAGGGGTTTTAGAGACTGAATTGCGTGCGTCAAAGGTGTCGATATTGACCTTGACCTGGCGGCTCTTCATGGTGAGACCGCCCTTGTTCCTTATCATCTCTACATCGGCTTTGCTGCTGACACGTTCTGTTCGTGCCGGGGTCACCTTGTATTCGATGGATATGGGAACGGTATGTATCTCCAACATTGGTTTCATAACTAAGACCTCCTTGTCTTCTTGTAGGGTACGCACCCCTGTGCGTACCGTCCTATTGGTAGGGGTGTACAATCCTTATTGGTAAGGGTTTTTTATCTCATAAAGTCGATGAACGACGGGGATAAAATGTTAGATCCCATCTTGAGGGCGGCATTGTAGGTATACTGTCTCATCTGGAAATCCATAATGGCTTCTGCGGGTTCCTTAAAGAATACCTGCTGTAGTCTGTTCTCGAGGTGGAACTGCTGATCCTCAAGCCTTTTTTCGGTCGATTCAAGAAACTTGGTGCTTGCTCCCATGAGGGTTATATCTTCAAGCAAAAACTGTCTCTGGGTCTTGAGTTTGTCGAAAATCTCGCCTGTCTTCTCGACATCATACGGGGGCGACAGCGCATCGGCAAGATTGCCGAGAGCAACAATGATATTGTTAGACATTCCGTCCTCATCAAGACCGAATCCTATAAAATTGATACCCGGGGCCGATACATTAAATGCGCTACCGGGGATGACCTTGCCCGGCTCGGAAAAACTTATTCCAAACCCAAAGTCTAAATAGACCGTTTCATCGGCAAGTTGGCTCAGGGCATCTTGATTGTCGGGATCCTCTACATCGAGACCTCGGTAATAGAGCTTTCCCTCCTCAAATTTAAACGGGGGATTGCCCTTTGTTCCGGTTCCTCCGAACAGGAACTGATCGTTGTAGGATGCGTTGAGGTTCATTACCAGCTGCTCCTGCATTCCTCTGAGCTTTTCGGAGAAAATCATGCGTTCGTCATCGGTCATAGTACCGTTTATAGCCCGCTCTACATCGTCCTCCCGAACCTCGGTAATAGAATTCATAATCATCATCTTGGAATCAAACATGGTATCAAACATACCCTTTGTATCCCTGATGTTTCTCAGATAATTTTCGTTTCTTTCATATTGCTTGTTCATGCTCTTTGCCTTGGCGGCTTCTGCGGGTGATTCAGACGCACGCAAGAAATTCTTGCCCGTAATGACCTTCATATTAGCATTGTTCATCTGAACCATGGCCCTGCTCAACAGCTTGTTGTAATTACGGACCATGCCGTATGTCGAGACACGCATTAACATCAACTCCTATATCATTCTATGACATCCGTTCCGGTTTTTATCTTCCTACAAGACCCATGCGGTTGATTATCGTATCGAGAGCCTCATCCAATGTGGTCATCAACCGTGCGGCAGCGTTGTAGGATTTTTGGAATCTGAGCAGGTTTATTCCCTCTTCATCCATGTTGACACCGGAAATGGCCTCCTTCATCTCGGATATTCCGTCCGCCACGATAACATAGTTTTCATAGAGCTTTCCTACCGCCTGTGTATCCAAAGAAAGAACTCCGCCTACATAGCTGAAATATTCCTGGAAAGTACCGTTGAATATAGTCTGCCCATTCGGGTTTGTAAAGCTATGCTTGCTCTCAAAGAGCGAAATCATGTATGTTATATTAGCCTGAGCGCCATCAGTATTCATCGGGTTGCCGTTTGCGTCTGTGCCGACTGGGATGTCCTCTTTGTTCATGGTAATCCCGTATTGCTTGGAATCCCATCCGCTTGCCACCGAGAAGTTTTTAGCCGTTATCGGGCTGAATCCGTCCGCCGAGTCAAACAAGGGACGGTAGTCTCTCGGATCGTTTGGATTGTCAGACGGCGGAAATGTTCCCGCAGGAAAGCTGTTAGCGGTATTGAAGACACTTGCTAACATATTAGCAAGATTATCCAGCGACTGCATATAGTATCCGACACCTCTAAAGTCGCTGGGAGGGGTATCGTATTCACCCGATTTGTTGAGCATATCGAGTGAACCCTTTAGGTATCCGCTGGTGATTTTGTTTGTGATATTTTCAGGCTGACCCCGATAGGTGATATAGATACTGTGCTGATCGGGAGCGTGTGCCGTATATTTTTGCGGCGTTTCTCTTATCTGAGGTCCGTATTTTGTTGAGAACTGTGCTATTTCCAAATTGTCAACCAATGTCGTGAGCTGTGGGGGAGAGGTATCCGAATAGAGCGAAATGTTTATATCATCAACAAATATTCCCTTTGATATTTCAATCTGATTGTAGGTAACGCTGATCTGCATATACTCAGAGAGCCGATCTATAAGGTCGTTACGCCTGTCGTAAAGCTCTAAAGCGGCGTTTCCGGTCGCTTCATTTTCGCGTATGTTCTTGTTAAGCGCTTGGATGCTTTTTAGGATGCCATTGATATTAGGAATGTCAACATCGGCAAGCTCGAAGACCTGATGCTGTGATATAGCCTCAAGCTGTTTTGCCGCACCGTTTATGGATTTTGCCAATGTATCGGCAGACATACGGAGCATACCCTCAAATTCGTCACTGCCTGCATTCTTGGACAACTCTTGCAGTTGGAAGACAAAATCCTTGATCTGTGTGGCAAGGGTTTCGTTCATGGTCTCGTCAAAGACCAGCTCCATGTCCTTTAGCACATTGAGTTTTGATGCGTGTTCTCCTACACGGGCATTCTCCCTGCGGAAACGCACATCTAAAAAGGGATCCCGAATCTGGGTTACATTATTGAACTTTACACCGTTTCCCACGTTGGCTGCGTTTCTGTGGGTATAACGGCTGGTATAGTTGGCCGATCTGCTGAAGAGATCAAGCCTTTGACGGGTATACCCCTCGGTATTGACGTTTGCCATGTTTTGACCTGTAACGTCAAGCGCTCTCTGGCTTGCACCGAGAGCTGTCTGTGCGGTTGTAAATGCCGCAAATGTTGATCTAAGCATAATAATGACCCCTACTGATTATTTTTTATTTGATTCTGCTCCTCTATAAGCCCATCGAGAACCTCAATGCGCATTTCGATAAATTTGTTTACGCAATCGTTGGCGGCTCTGAGTTCCTGGGTTTTCAGATGCAGAACCTGATAGAGCTGATCTAAGCCTTTTCTCTCTTCGCCCTCGCATTTTTCTACTATCTCTCTAAGCGGAACTTGAGCAAAACCCAGTTCTTCCTGCATCTTTTCCCGCTTTCTGTCATATCCCTTGAGCTGCATTGCATACGCCTGTTCTTGGTTTATACACCTGTCAAGCTCGTCAACATCGTTTGCCACGATAATATCAAGCTTTTTATTCTGTAATTCAATCAAATCATCAAAAAACGATATAAGATTTTCAAGCATGGTAAAAAACTCTTTCATGTTTCCCATGTTTGTGCCGATTCTCCTTTTATTATCATCTAATCAGTATATCCGCCCAACAGTATCTCGGCGACACGCGCGGTATCGATCTCATAATTTCCGCCCGAAACCTGCTCCCTAAGATTATCGAGAGCAACGGGGTCGGTATCCTTACAAACTTCCTTTAAAATCGACATCTTGAGTTCTTCTGTAAATATGTCATCAGACCCTTTACCCGCAGCAGAGCCTATAGTGATGGTATCCACGTTAGCGCGACCGCCGCCAAACCTACCCTTGTCAACGCTTTTTTTAGCATTGGTGAGTTCGTTTCGTGTATTCCCTATGTTTCCGGGTGTAATCTTTAACATCTTTATCCCCTCAATTCTTTGCCGGATTTATATAAAACAGTTTATACTCGTTTACATATAATATATCGACTAAGCCATATAAATATTTATATAAAACCGAAAAATATTTTTTTAGAAATTATTTACATTGAGTATAATCAGCCTTCCCATCGTATCTCGGCCTGATCGCCCTCTCGTATCTCATCGGTGTAGGAGGCGTTGTTTCCGTTGATTCGCAGAATCAGTTCGCCTTTTTCTTCCTTTTTTGTATCTATGTCCGTAAAATTCAGCAGTTCTACAAACATGACCGGCTCTTCGGGTGCGGCAGGAATCTTTATCGGCTTGCCATTGAGAAATACATTCAGCTCTACCGTCTTTTCGGGCGGCTGTATCTGTTCCTCCTGATCGATTTTTTCGGGTTTTGCCGTCTGTATGTTTATACTGTCGCCCGAATACACAAGACTGTCATGGTCGGCATATTCGCCGTTGATGGTATACTGCAGACTGCTGTCTTTCTTGAGGCAGGATATAAGCTCGCCCAATGTTTTGATATACTCAACCGTTATGGAATCACCGTCGTTTATGATATAATCCTGCAGCTGCTTTTTGCCGCCGACATAAAACTCCGGCAGGATCGTTACCTGACTTCCCTCAAAGACAAATGTTTGGCTGTTGTATTTTTCTGCTATCTCAGACAGCCTTACCTCAACCGGGGCCCCATTCTCGGCCGGAAGAGCTACTATGGCATCCCCCTGCTTTACAAACATATCCACGGGGGCATCCTGACCGTTTACCGTTAGTTTGCCCGTTTGAGGAGCGTTTCCTCGTTTGCTTTCTTTCTTTCCGTTGACGGCAAAGGAGACGCTCTGAGAAAAGAGTCCGATCAGCTTAGAGGGCTTTATCCCCGCCAACAGCAGTGCATCCATTACCGTGATAGAATCACGCCCCAAGAGCATAACCTTGCGGTTGTTGACCGTTACCGAAAAGAAGTTGCACCCCTTATATAGCGATGACACCACTCCTATTCCGATAGGTGTTACAAACTCCGGATTGAGCAGTGAATCGGAGCAGAGTTTGGTGTGTTTAAAGGGCTTTCTGCCGCCCACCGAAACCCTGTCATGCGCCAAGCCGAGATTGTCGGCTACCCTTTCGCAAAGACCGCTTATCTGGCTTCCCCCGCCCACAAGAAAGACGGCAACCGGCGCTGTTTCGTTTATTCTCAAGATTTCGTCTGAAATGGTCTTGCAGAGAGTGTCGATAACGCTGTTTAGAGCAGCACTTATTTCCTCGGCCTTTAGAACCCGCTCAAATCCCAAAATATCGTTGAAACTGACCTCTTTTGCACCGCCTGAGTATGCTATCTTGATCTCTTCGGCTGTGTTAAAGTCTGTTAAATATGTGTGCATAATCGTCTCGGTTATTTCATCGCCTGCTATGGTAACCATGCCGTATGCCGTGATGCTCCCATTCTTGGATATGGCTATATCAGAGGTTCCCGCACCAATATCGGCGATGGCTATGTTCAGCAGACGTATATCCCTCGGTACAATTACATTGATGGCGGCGATAGGCTCAAGGGTAAGGTTGTCTACATCAAGACCGTTCATAGATGTAACGGTATATAGACTTCGGGCGACATTGTCGGGCAAAAATGCGGCGATGAGTTCCACGCTGACGCTCTTGCCCTTGTGTCCCTCAAGATTGGCAAAGGCATATCCGTCAAGTTTGTAGCTGACAACACTGTATCCAACGCAGTAGAAGTTGTCCTCGGCATTTTCTTTTGCGTTCTGGCTGTTGGCCTCAAAGAACTTTTCCTGCGCTATGCTTACGGCCGAATACTCAAAGGAATGTATCTTTTGCTTGGTGATTATCTCATTTTCGTCAAGCTCCTGCTCATATAACGCATAGGAGGTCTTGAGCGCCCTTCCTGCTGCGGCCACGGCAACCTTTGTAAAGACCGTGTCGGTTCTTCTCTCGAGTACCGTCTTGACCTTGGCAATGGCATCGGCTACACGCTCTATATCCTCAATCTGACCGTCACGCATTGCCCGCGCCTGATGATGCACCTGCTCATAATCGAGTATCTCAAAACCATCCTCATAGTTGGTTCCTACTATACCGATAACAGAACGTGTACCTATATCGACAGCGAAAACAAGACCTTTACGCTCCTGCTCGCTCAAGATCTGTTCCTCAATCTTGCTTTTTTCTTGCAATTTAACCACCCCATACTACAGTTGACAATTGACAATTGACAGTTGACAGTTATTTTCCGTGGACAGTTGACGGTTATTTTCCGTGCTTGGTTATGCGGTTCATTAGGATGTCCGGCATTGTTGATATAGATGCCTGTACGGTTACTGCGCCTTTTTCGTGGGCAACCATGGGCATTCCGTATACCACGCTGCTCTCTCTGTCCTGACCTATCGTAAAGGCGCCTTTCTTTCTCATCTCTAAGAGACCATCGGCTCCGTCGCTTCCCATGCCTGTCATAATAACCCCGATGGCGTTTGTTCCTGCCTGTGCCGCTACCGAATGGAAAAGCACGTCTACAGACGGGCAATGTCCGCTCACCTTTTCTCCCGGGGTTACCTTGACCGAATATCCCGATCCCATCTTGACCAATCTCATCTGAAGATTCCCCGGCGCTATCAATACCTTGCCCCTCTTGACCAGATCTCCGCTCTTAGCCTCGGCTACCTCCATAGCGCAGATGCCATTCAATCTATCGGCATACATTTTGGTAAATCCCGGGGGCATATGCTGCACCACAACGATTCCGGGCATATTTGCAGGCAGCCGTTTTAAAACGGCAAGGGTGGCCTCGGTTCCTCCGGTAGAGGCTCCTATGGCTATTACAAGGGAATCAAGCTTAGGAGAATCGAGAACTCCCCTCGATTGAATGCTTTCGATCTTTTTAATGGATTCTGCTGCGGGTATCGGTTTTTTTATCTTGGTATTTGCCTTAGAGGCAATCATTATCTTTCTGTGCAGCTCCTTGAAGAATGAATCAAGGAAAACCTGCGACTGTTCGTCCGGCTTTCGGACAAAGTCGACAGCTCCTGCCGACAGCGCGTCAAACACGCTGATATTAAGCGAACTTACGAGAACGACCGGCAGCATTTCACCCGGGGACATACTTTTGAGAAACTCAATGCCATCCATTCCGGGCATCTCAATATCAAGGCTCACAACATCGGGGGCAAGCTCCTTGATCTTCTTCTTGGCATAAAAGGCATCGACAGCTTCACCGACAACCTTGATATTGCCGAATTTCTCCAAACCCCTCGTTATCAAATTTCTGAAAAACGAAGAATCATCTACAACAAGTACCCGTATTTCTTTTTTATCAAGCAAAGCAACTTCCTCCTAACTCTGCATTCCATCGCCCTCTCAGTCGGCGTTGCCGCCGACAGCTCTCCCAAAGGGAGAGCCAAGGGTGTCCTGTACAAATTTTGCGGGTGTGTCCTTGCCTCTCCCTTTGGGAGAGGTGTCACGCCGGGGCGTGACGGAGAGGGCGGTCTATTCCGTTTTCTTATAGCTTGCCGCTCTTAGATACTGATATGGGTTGTGGGATTTATCTATAGTCTCGGAATGTCCTATTAACAGGTAACCTCCGTTGGCGGTAGCGTTATAGAATCTGTCTATCAGCGCCGCCTTGGTCTGCGCGTCAAAATATATCATAACATTGCGGCAGAATATTACATCGAATTTTAGTTTGAAATTTATCGGATCCATAAGATTAAACTCACGGAAGATCACGTTGTTTTTTATTTCGGGGGTTAGATGGTAATCATGCCCGTCTTTCTTGAAATACTTTGTTTTCCACACATTCGGAATTTCTTTGAGCGATTCTTCCTCATACACACCCGCTTTGGCGATATTCATAACACGGTGGGATATATCGGTAGCTAAAACACGGGTGTCCCACCCGGGTTTGTTGGCAAAATAATCACGCAGAATCATTGATAGTGTGTACGGCTCTTCTCCGGAAGAGCATCCGGCGCTCCAAATGCCGAGAACTTTGTTTCTTTTCCTATATTCAAGTTCGGGCAGGATGGTATCTCTGAAAAGCTCGAAATGGGAACTCTCACGCATAAAATATGTGTGATTGGTCGTGAGTTTATTTATAACCTGCTCCATTTCATTGGAATTGTTATGTTTCAGCACATGATCGATATACTCGGTAAAACCCGTAAACCCTGCCTTTACAACAGTATTATACAGACGTCCCTCTATAAGCTGTTTCTTTTTAGACAGATCGATTCCGAAATTATCATATATGTGCTTATATAGCCTTTGAAAATCCTGTTCTGATATTTTAAACAAACAAACCACTCCTGATTGGATTTTGAACGGTCACAGACCGTCCCTGCGAATCGCCTGCGGAACGGTCACAGACCGTCCCTACAAAATCATACACATTAAAACTGGATTAGTTTTTCACAATCCAATATCAGGTAAACATCGTTGTCGAGATTGACTATACCGCTCACAAGCTCCTGCTTTTTGTTAGCAGGCGGCTGAGAAATGTTCTCTTCATCTATGTTTACCACATGGGATACCTTTTCTACCAACAGACCCACAAAAACATCATTCATATTTATTACTATGATGCAGCATTCCTCGTCATATTCAACGGGGGACCTGTACATACGCAGACGTATGTCGATTATAGGTATCACCTGACCCCGCAGATTTATTATACCCTTGATATAATCGGGAACCTTGGGCATATGAGTAATAGAAAGATTAGTGATGATTTCTATAACATTAGCGGCGCTGACAACATACCTCAGCTCGTCTGAGATAAACACCAAATATTCCTGCATGGTAACGCTCGTTTCAACAGGCGCATCCATATCCATTAACACTGTAGATTCTATAGACATAATATCTCCTACCTCCGTTTTTATTTTTTTTAATAAGCTGATTTAGACGATTCGTACAGATAGAGAACATCTAATATAATACTTATGCTTCCGTCTCCCAAAATCGTACAGCCGACTATGCCTGAGTTTTTGACGTCAAAGCTGTTCAGATATGTCGGCAGCGGTTTTACAACAACCTGATGTTCGCCTAACAATTCGTCAACAAACAGACAGTATGATTTGTCGCCCGATTCTACCCACAGCACAATGCCGTTTTCGATTTCGGTTACCTCTGTTTCAAGCCCGTACAGCTCATGCAGCCGCAGAACGGGATAGAAGTTATCCATGCGTTTTATCATTTCACCGCGGTTTGAATCGTATACTATCTCATCCTTGGTGGTCTTGAATGACTGTCTGATATTATTAATGGGTATCGTAAATATGGATTTGCCGACTGCGATCTCCATTCCGTCTACAATGGCAAGCGTTAGGGGTATCTTCATGGTAGTGGTGGTACCCTTGCCCTCTTCTGAGGTTATGGTGATCGTTCCGCCTACCTTGTCTATGTTCTTTTTGACAACGTCCATTCCTACGCCCCTGCCCGAAAACTCGGATACTTCTTCGGCTGATTTGGTTGAGAATCCCGGCATCATAAGCAGCTGGAGTACCTCTCTCTGGGTATATTCGTTCTCGGGCTTTACAAGCAGACCGTTTTCGGCGGCCTTTGCCAATACCTTCTTTGTATTTACTCCTCTGCCGTCGTCGCTTATCTGAATGATAACCTCACTGCCTGTATGCTCGGCATGGAGTATTATGTTACCCTGAGGATTTTTACCGGCGGCAATGCGGTCGTCTGAGGTTATCTCTATGCCGTGATCCATAGCATTGCGGACCATGTGCATTATCGGATCGCCGATATTATCGACAATAGTTTTGTCAACCTCGGTCTCTTCGCCCTCGAGAATGAGCCTTACATCCTTCTTGAGGCTCTGACCTATATCACGCACTATGCGGTTCATCTTGTGGAACACGCCCGACACAGGTACCATTCTTATAGACATAACAATATCCTGCAATTCATCGGTGAGTTTTCTCAGCTGACGGGCAGACTTGGTAAAGTTATCAAGTTTCAGACCCTTGAGGTCGGGGCATGATGTAACCATAGACTCTGTTATGACTATCTCTGCTACTATGTCCATAAGTTTGTCGAGTTTTGTGAGGTTTACATTGATCAGGCTCTGTTTGTTAGAGGCGGGATGGGATGCGGCGGCGGAATTTTGCAGCGGTGTGTCCTTAGGCAGGGCAGCCGCAGTTTTCGGCTCGGCCGACAGTCCCGATATAACATCATTGTGATATTCCTCCGCAGGTATCGGTTTCTTCTCGAGAACTTCATATGTCCGAATGTTGAGCGACCCCTTTATAACATTAACGGCGGCATCGGTATCCCTTTTGTTGGTAAAGTTTATGAGGAATCCCTCTTCCATTATCATCTGCACCGTTTCGTTGTTGCTCTCGACATCGGCAGGGTAGTATGTAAAGTTTTCACATACCTCCTTGATTCCGGTAACAAGCATAAACGAACGCAGATTCTCCATGCCGCAGCCTTCGTCAAAGAAAACCCTTATCGAATACTCACCCTCACCAGCTGAGCCTTGATGATCGGCAGTCGGTGCGGCCGAATGAAATTTTTCCTCGATTTCATCCGAGGTTTCGAGAAAACTCTTAATTTCATCTACAATAGTGTCGATATTATCATTAAGGGGTTCGTTATTTTGAATTTTTTCAACCTGCAGCTTTAAAAAATCACTGCAACGGAACATTAAATCAAAAAGTTCTGATAATTTGCTTGCATCTACACCATTGTTTCTGATAGAATAGAATAGATCCTCGATCGTGTGTGCGACACCGGCCACGGTCTGAAACTGCATCATAGCGGAAGAACCCTTGACGGTGTGCATGATTCTGAAAATTTCGTTTACATCATCGCTCGAAAATGTTTTATCCTTTTCCGCATTAAGCAATATTTCATCGAGCTGTTCAACCATGCTGTTTGTTTCAAAAAGATACAACTCCAGCATATTCTCCATAGCATTGTCCATCTTTATGACCATTCCTTTCTAAGGCACGGAGCCTTAATGAATTTTTATTTATTATAAATTATTATAAATTATATGCTCTTTATTGTATCATAACATACAATCTTAAAAAAGGGAAGACTAAAATAACACTTTTTTTATTGAAAGAGGAAAAAATAATGGCCGACATTCTAAAAGTAGCTACTCCTGTGGTTCCCGGGGAACAAGCTAACCGCCTATTGCCGCAAAATGCAAGGCAGGCAAATGTTATGAATATCCCCGATCCTACGCGGGTTACGCAGGTTCATTCCCAAAATGTAGGTAACGACAAGCAAGCTGAAAAATTTTCTCCAAATTTTGAATCGAATTTTGAGAAATTTGCACAAATTCTCCGCGCTTTGCCGAATATGACCCAATTGTACGGAGAATTGTTCTTCACAAAAACGGGTTTTGTTGCCGAGGCCGGAATTGATTCGGGGTTTACCGAAGAAATATCTGAATATTTAGACCTGATAAAGATGAGTGATGCCGAGCTATTGGAATATATAAAATCACAATCGGACAACTCGGTAAAGTTTACAGGGCCGTTTTTCGATATAATGAGGAGCATTGTATCAAACAGCAACTCGCCCGATATGGTCTATGATATACTCGATATGCTCCGCAAGTTTGACAGTATGCAGGCGAGTCCCCATATCATCAACGAGATTCTGACCAACCTTGCCAACATATCCAAAAATATGTTCAGCAGTTCACGTCAAGAATTTGGAAACATGATAAACAACCTTGTTCAGGCATTTTCTGCGGGTGACAGCCAAGCCACTCTGTCGGTGCTAAAGAACGAGATTCTGCCGTTTTTGTCGGCATATGTAAACCAAACCCGTGACTATGGCGCTCTAAGGGATCATATCACCATGTATACCCTCAATCTTGCCCGATATGAGATAGGCACTGCCGAAAGTTTTATACAGAGCTTCAGAACCGTTATGAGCTATCAGCCTGTTCTCCAGAGATTCCCGGGTATAGATGTCTCAAAACTGGAAAATTTCTTTATAAAAAACAGTCCTATGGGAAATTCTTCACTTGAAAACAATCCCATAAATAATAATATATCACACAATCAACAAATAAGCAATAGTTTACCGATTAATAATTTTTCAAGTATTCAGCCTGCGGTAACCCTGCCTGACGGGAGCGTTCTTGCCAACGGTCAGCCGGCCGCCGTCATGCCTGACGGAAGTGTCCGTATTATAGCCCATCCCGGTCTGCCACTGCCGCAGGGAGCCATTCCCGATCAGGTCTTGACCGTCACTGCGGAGGGTACGGTTTTTGTCGGCAATCAGCCCGTGGTTTTTTTGGCAGACGGCAGTATGTATATAGCAGAGCAGTCTGCCTTTGCCGCAAATCAGCCGCCCCAAAACCCCCTGCCATTATTAGATCATCAACCCGCCGTATTCGGGCAGGAGACTGCTCCCCTGACCAATCAAGAGATTCAGCTGCCGACAAGCCAACAGCCAACAATCCCATTGCCTAACGGTATCCTGCTTGTAAACAATCAGCTGGTAACCGTCATGCCGGACGGCGGCGTCTATTCTCCCGAACAGCCATTGCCGCCTTTTACCGCAAGCAACCCGCCGATATATAATCAGACGGTCATCATATCACCGGATGGTGAGATATTTGTTAATAATCAGCCTGTCACGGTCATGCCGGACGGGAGTATGTATATCATCGGACAGTCCGCCGGGCCGCCTGAGAGCAATCCTCCGATGGTTCTTCAACCTGCGGTGACATTGCCGGACGGTAATATTCTTGTAAACAACCAGCCTGTCATTGTTATGACGGACGGAACTGTTCAGCTAACCGACATAACCGTTCCGAACGGGGAGGCATCGTCGGGAGGTCAGCCTGTAACCGTTACGCCTGAGGGTAATATCTTTGTGGGCAACCAACCCGTTACGGTCATGCCGGACGGCAGTATGCAGATAAGTGGCCAGCAACCGCAGCAACCCGCAGTAGATCCGCAGCCGCAACAGCCCGTAACGGATCAGCAGCCGACAGCAGGTCAGCAACCCCCGTCCGATACGGGAGCAAGCACTCCCAACAGCGGAACCGCACCAAACAGCGGATTGCCGAATACCATGCAGGGCAGACCGGGGTTTGTAACGCCGCCTAACCAAAATCAAACTCCGATAAATCCGATAGCCGATAAATTTACCGAGATAATCAGCAAGGGTGTGTCGGGAGAAGCAGGGGCTAAAAACCAACCCGTCTTTACGAATATAATGCAGTCTATGCTTATCAACGAAAGCGTGTATATGCCGCTGATTCATATAACCGTCCCTGCCGATATAGACGGCAAACTGTTTTTCTCCGAGATTTGGGTAGATCCTTTCTTCGAGGAGGAGGAAGAGGGTAGCAACAACAGCGGATCCTCGTCAAAGGCAATAAAGATACTGGTCAAGTTTGACATAAAGGACGTGGGATACTTCGAGGTGATAATACTCTCGAGAGAGAGGTCGCTCGATCTGCATCTATACTATCCTGAGAGTTTTTCTCAGCTTGAGAGCCAAATGCGTAACGGAATAAGGGAGATAGCCTCACGAAACTCGCTCAACATAAGCTCGCTGATAGCCGAAAAGATGCAGGCTCCGAAATATATATCAGATGTTTTCCCGAAAATATACGAAAGGAAGAATGCCGTCAATGTCGTCATATAATAAAGCGGTCGCTCTCAAATATGACCAGAAGGATATTGCTCCGATCATAGTTGCATCGGGTCTTGGTCATATAGCCGAAAAAATAGTCGAGGTCGCTACCGAAAACAACATACCCGTCT
>WRME01000033.1 GCA_009777275.1 Oscillospiraceae bacterium | reverse complement strand
CAGCTCTCCCAAAGGGAGAGCCAAGAGTGTCCCATACAAATTCTGTGGGTGTTCTTGCCTCTCCCTTTGGGAGAGGTGTCATGCGTTAGCATGACGGAGAGGGCAATTCTGCATTCTGCATTCTTAATTCTGCATTGATTCTCCTCCTGAGAATCCAATCCCTCATCACCAGCATATCGAATATGTTTATAATCCCATCCTTGTTTACGTCCATCATAGTCCGCTCGTTTGCCGACAGTGGAGTTTTGCCGAGGATATGGTCACGGACTGCGAGGATGTCGTTGATGTTATAATCACGCACATACTGCGATACTGTTCCGCTAAAGATTTCGGTAACATCTCCGATAGTTACTGATGTAGACCAAGTTGCCCCATTATCTCCCAGTTCTGTCCATGTTAGCATACCATTCTCATATACACCCCCATACCATAATGCGAGGTCGATAGGATTGCCATTTATATCTATCACAGTAAATGCAGTAGGAGTGTTAATAGTGGTATTGTCAAGAACAATTGATTGATTCGATAAATCCAAAACCTCTAAGCCTGTCAATCCCGAAAGCGGAGCGATGTCGTTGATTTGGTTGTTGGATAAATTCAAATGCCATAAGTCTGTCAATCCCGAAAGCGGAGCGATGTCGTTGATTTGGTTGCCGGGTAAATTCAAATGCCATAAGTCTGTCAATCCTGTAAGTGGAGTAATATCACTGATTTGGTTATCCCATAAAGACAAACCTTCTAAGTCTGTCAATCCTGCAATTGGAGATATATCGCTGATTAGGTTTCTGGATAAATCCAAATACCGTAAGTTTGTCAATTCCGCAAGCGGAACTATCCCGCTAATTTGGTTGTCTTGTAAATACAAACCCCATAAATTTGTCAATCCTGCAAGTGGAGATATATCACTAATTTGGTTGCAGCCTAAATTCAACCACCCTAAGCCTGTCAATCCTATAAGCGGAGTAATATCACTGATTTGGTTATCCCATAAAGACAAAGCCTCTAAGCCTGTTAATCCCGCAAGAGGGGTTATGTCGCTGATTTGGTTATTTTCTAAATCCAAGCTCTCTAAGTTTACCAAATATTGCACGCCATCTATACTCTCAATGTTTCTTTGCCCGGCGGGTAAGGATTCAATCTCCGCAAGTTCCTGCTCACTAACAATATTATCTACATCCTTACTCAATTTCTCTGCCACAGCACTTGCCAACCCCGGGTCAGGGAAGACATCGCTGATTCTCGATGTAGTGCCGTTCGGAGGCACTGATTGCAGTGTCATGGGCGTATCTGCTCCTACTGCCGTAGCAGTAATCATTATTACCGATGCCAATATTAGTGTGATAACTTTCCTAATTATAGGAACCTTGCCCTCGTGTGTGTGTGTGTGTGTGTGTGTGTGTGTGTCAGGTTTTTCTTGTCATTTTTCATTACAAATACCTCCAAAAATAAATAAAATTTTTATTGACATATGCGTATGTCAATGATATAATGGAGACAGAGGGAAGGAGTGGTGTAACACTCCCGCCGCTCTGCCACGCACCACAAGCGGTGTCGTTCGGCTGACTCTTATCTTATGTAATCATAGAAAAAGCCGCTTTCCTTAGATGTTAGGGCGGCTTATTTCTTGTTTTTCTTATATGTACAAAACTCTATTATTACTAATGCACCTGTTAAAAGCAGATAAATCACTTCAAACAAAGACATACGCCTCACCTCCTCTCGGAGGGTCAGCCGAAAAACAAGACACCGCCTTGCTGTGATACGCTATAATAAGTATAATCTATTATGAGAAAATTGTCAAATGGTATTTTTGAAACGCCTCTGTAGGGTACGCACCCTGACGGACAATTGACAATGAACAATGAACAATGGACAGTTACGGGGGATTGAAATTATAATTGTTCATTGTTAATCGTGCATAGTTAATTGTTCAAGCCCCTTGCCCTCTTTGGCAAAGAGGGTGCCGCCGCAGCGGCGGGTGTTTTTTTCGTGGTGATCGCAAATTCTGTGTATCTTCTTGCCTCTCCCTTTGGGAGAGGTGTCATGCGTTAGCATGACGGAGAGGGCTGCATTCTGCATTCTTAATTCTGCATTGTTTCACGGTTGACAACTCACTTATAATATATTATACTTATCATAGCATATCACAGCAAGGCGGGTGTTTTTCCCTACCAACATAAACACGGTATTTTTATATCCACAATACTTATTTAAGGAATGATTTTGTATGAAGAACACACAATCGGCTGCTGGGTGCGGGCAAAAAAAGCGGCACAGGGTCGTGATCGGCATTGCCATGGTTACGACAGTCTGTGCGGTCTTGCTTGCATTTGTCGTCATTCCTCATTTGGCTGATTTGCGGGCATTTCGCCGTGAACAGGCAGGGCTGCCGGAGCTTAGCCCGTTTGATTCATACTGGCATGAGATAAACCCCGATTATGTCGGTTGGCTCAAGATAGACGGTACTGCCATAGATTTTCCGGTAGTGCGTGCGGACGACAACGAGAGGTATCTCGACACGACATTTCGGGGAGATAAGAACAGGCTCGGTGCGATATTCATGGATTACCGCAATACCGATGAGGATTCGCGGCATATCATTATCTATGGTCATCAGGCCAACAACACCGACGGCGAATGGCTCCTGTTCGGCGGGCTTGAGGACTTTATTGATGAGGATTATATGACCGATCATCCTGTCATAATGTTTATGCAAAATGACAGCGTTGCGGAGTATGAGATATTTTCGGCACGCAAAACCGATGTCAACGACCCCGCATATCAGATAGATTTTGCCGGCTCCGATTCGTTCAGCAGATTTGCACAAAAGAACGGCGCCCATCCCGATGCCGAGAAGATCATCACCCTCTCGACCTGTATCGGTGCAGATAACGACAGTCGGCTGATTGTCCAGGGCGTGTTCAAACGCACCGTCCCTGCAAACCTCGAATACAGCGATGAAAACGGATGGGAGATGACAATTGACAGTTGACAATTGACAATTGACAGTTATATCAATGCAGAATTAAGAATGCAGAATGCAGAATTGCCCTCTCCGTCACGCCACGGCGTGACACCTCTCCCAAAGGGAGAGGCAAGGACGCCCACAGGATTTGTATAGGACACTCTTGGCTCTCCCTTTGGGAGAGCTGTCGGCGGCAACGCCGACTGAGAGGGCGGGACGGACAATGGACAGTTGACACCCCTACCTCTCCGCCCCTACAGCCAGCATCAGTTTTATTCTGTTTTCCTGATTAACCTTGGTGGCTCCGGGGTCATAGTCGATGGGGACTATATTCGATTCGGGATGAAGTTCCCGTATTTTTCTTATCATGCCCTTTCCGACAATGTGATTGGGCAGACAGCCGAAAGGCTGGGCGCAGACTATGTTGCCGTATCCCATCTCGATAAGCTCTAACATTTCGGCGGTGAGGAGCCAGCCCTCTCCCATTTTGTTGCCGTATCCGACCACGTCTTTGACGAGGGTCTTCATGTGCGAATAGGGCGACGGAGCCGCAAAGGTACCCTCCTTGCGGACGGCATCGATAATAAAGCTCTCAAACCTTGTCAGATACCCTAAAAGCCAGGACACGACCATGTGCTTTATTCTGCTGCCGCCATAGAGTTTTATATCCTCTATGCGGTTGTCGGTTTTGAAGAGGACAAAGGCAATAACCCCCGGCACCATCACCTCACATCCTTGGGAATAAAGAAACTCCTCAAGATGATTGTTTCCGAGAGGTGCGTATTTCACGAATATCTCCCCGACTATACCAACCTTGACGGTATCTCTGTCTTCCCTTTCTATCTGTGCGAAGGATTTCACGATACTGCCGAGATTGTTCTTTATTTCACGCTGAGAATATGCTCTGCCCTTGTCGAACCGTGCGGTTATCTCATTAACCCAGTATTCTACAAGGGATGAGCTGCTGCCTGATATGGTCTCATAGGGTTTGACCTGATTGTCGAGAAGCATGAGCAGATCGCCGTATGCGGCTGCTGCTCCGATTTTTTTTATCATGGCAAAGGTTAGCTTGAACCCGCTGTTTTTCTCAAGACCCGACATATTCAGCGATATAACCGGTATATGGGCATACCCCGCCGATACAAGCGCCTTTCTGAGCAGATGTATATAATTAGAGGCTCTGCATCCGCCTCCGGTTTGGGTAATCATCAGCGCCGTCTTGTTCAGGTCATACCTGCCGCTGCCGAGTGCATCGAGCATCTGCCCTATGACCAAGAGCGCAGGGTAACAGGTGTCGTTGTGAACGTGTTTTAACCCCTCCGAAACAACATTGGGTCCGTCATTTTTCAAAACCTGCACATTGTACCCATGGCTGTGAAAGATTCTCTCAAACAAACGAAAATGTATGCTTAGCATATTCGGAATCAGTATGGTATAATCTTTCTTCATATCCTTGCTAAATTCGATTCTGCCGCCCTGCATATATGCACATCCTTATGTTAATATAACCCCATCCGTGTGGATGAGGTTATTATAACGCATTGGACTGATTTTTTCAATAGGTTATGTAGTTTCTTTTTTTATTTTGAAAATAAATCTCAGAAATCCCGCCAAAACCTTTGGACTTTTTACAACAACTATCTTCATTCCTAATACCCCCAAAAAAATATATTACAATATAACAATTGTACTAACAATATCTGTCGAGCATATTCATAATGCCGACTAAAATGAGAACTATGGCAGCTATAGACAGCAATATCCGCAGCGGACTGAGCAGCACCACGAGGAGACTTCCTCCGATCACTATAGCCAGCCAGCACAATCTGTTCGGTCTTTTTCTCCTATACATTCTCCTCACCATCCGCTTCATAATAACCGTGGGGCTTCCCTGCTTAAATTATTATATTCTCCGGGGCAAAATTTGGTGAAAGGGTTTCTCATATAATCCACATTCCTGCGGAACGCCCTCTCAGTCGGCGTTGCGATAACCACGGATGATCGAGGGCGGTCATCCCTACAGACCACCCCGTCATGCCATGATGGACACGGTATGCACGGGGGTGCATACCCTACCCGCCCTCTCAGTCGGCGTTGCCGCCGACAGCTCTCCCAAAGGGAGAGCCAAGGAGACACACGGAATTTGCGGTTGCCACAAGAAAAACCCCCGCCGCTGCGGCGGCACCCTCTTTACGAAAGAGGGCAAGGGGCTTGAAATTTCAAGCCCCTGTAGGGTACGCACCCCCGTGCGTACCGTCCTTAACAAACTTTTCGTGTATTTCGTGCTTTTCGTGGTTGCAAATAATTGTCAATTCTCCATTGTCAACTGTCAATTCCCCTCACCCACACTTCCTCCGCCCGCAGATCACAAGAACAGCCGCCATTCCCGCAAAATATCCGCAGGCATCGAGCGCTATATCCTCAACCGAGCTGACACGCCCGTCTATGAATATTTGAATGAACTCATCCGCCACGGGTATGAAAATACCGAAAAAAGACAGCATAAAAACGCGTGATTTCAAGCTGCCGTACCAAAGTTTTGCCGTGTACGACGCAAGCAAACCAAGCGTGAGAAATTGAAAAAAGTGTGCGAATTTACGCACAGCATAGCTGCTTACCAGGGCGGGAGAGATTCCCGCTCGGCTGATTATGTCCTGAATGATTCTGAGTGCGGTGTCGCTCTGACTGCCCGAATCATCCCCGCTTGCAAGCGAATTGCTGAAAATAAATACAACGCACAAAATGCTGAGCGACAGAAAGATATACTTCTTCATTTGCGGTATCTCCGAACCTTCATATGACGCAGATATAACAGCGACAATCCCGCTGTTGCGGCGATCAGCACCATTGCCGACAGCAACAGATGCCCCATAACGCCGCTAAAACAGGCCAGCAGCAAATGATACATAGCCTTGTCTGTGATTGATATGTTTCTTATGCCGCCGGTAACGGTCATCAGCAGGACGGGAATGAGTATGTTTGCAGATGCGGCGGTCAGAGAATAGATAAAGTATCGGTACCTCTTTGTCCTGCTTTTGTGGAGCGACAGCATACACAACGCCAAGATAGGAAGAACCCCTCCTGTGACGATGATAGCGGTAAGAATGAGCCGCTTTGCAAGCAGGAGCATTCTCGATATATGCGATTGCCACGGAAAGCTAACCGATTCATCGTATTTTGCGGCGCAAATGCCCGCAAGGTGCATGAGCGATTCCTCCGATTCGGATGTTAGCTCAACCCCGGATGACATGACATTCTCCCTTAGCTTGCCATAGATATTCTCCTTGAATATGCCAACCCTGCTCATTGCGGCCTCTCTCGAATAAAGATTGTCGATAGATCCAAAGATGTCCAGCCTGACATTGCGTTCGTCAACAATCCCGCTCATAAAGGATTCGCTGAATCCTCCGGGTATTCCATATGCGGTCATTTCGCCCCTGAGTTTTACCGCTACGGTGGCAACATAGCCGCTGTTGTCAACCTGATTTTTCAAAAAAGACGGGTTGAGGACCGTTATATTTATCAAAAAAACCAACACAAATGCGCTTAGTAATAACGACATAAAAAAAGAAAGCAGCGCCGATATTACAACTCGGGCATCCAGTTTCTTTCGGGGTTTTTCACTCATACATAGACCTCCGTGAAAATTTTTGCGTGGGTAGATTTCATCCATACTAATGTTCCAGCGATGGCCCTGAAACGAGCTTGGCGTATACCATCAGGCGCCACGGAGTTAGCCCCACCATCGTTTCGGGATGGCAGGTGCATAGAATCAGCACCTCTTCCATGCTCGACAAATCATATGCGGTATGGTCGTCTTCACGGACAACGGCGGTGCTTGTGACCTCATAGATATACTCGCCGTAATGGGTTCTCAGCTCAATGATCTCTCCGATCTCGACAGCGGCAAGCCCCCTGAAGAAGGTAGTATTATGCCCGCCGATAAAGATGGTACGCCCCTGCCCGGGAAGGTACGCCTCTCGATAAAGACCGACGCCGTTCTTTAGCACCTGGGAACTGCTGCCATACAGCACAGGAACATCTATACCCGCAGAATCTATGGTGATCCGGGCAAATTCGTCCCCCTCAAATGGGAAGACCATGTCCTTGTACTTGACAACCCCGCCCCCAACATCCGACTCGGTGTACTCGTTAGCGGGAGTCTCCTCAAAATCGGGGGCTTTGTCTGAGAAAAACAGACTGCCGAGCTTTATATAGGGCTGTGCATACCCGATAAGAAAGGATGATATGATAATAATTGTTGACAAGCAAAAAACAATAGGGTAGAGAATAAATCTAATCCTATTGTTCTTTCTTCGCCTTTTAATAAGCGTATTTTCCATTCTTTATGCCCTTTTTACAGCGATTGCTTTCCGCTTTGAGATGGCAAGGGATGTGCCTGCGGTAAAGAGGACTGCCGCTCCCAACGTCAGCGATAAAATCATAGCCGATGTTCCATCGATGCCCAAAGCTCCGCTCTGCAATGTTCCGAGTTTGCCCTGCACCGTGATTGTATATGTGCGGTTGTTCTCATCAACTATGCTGATTTGATTTCCGCTATAGGTCAAGGTGGCGTTTACTCGCTTTGCAGCGGCCTGAGCACGGGTGATCAGCTGATCCTGAGTGCTTCTGGGAATGTCGGTAAAATTGATCTTGCCGGTTGCCGACCAAACAGCCTTAACCGCCTCGATCTCGGTCATGGCAAATGACAAATCCTCATCAGAGAGGTTGTTTGCGGCTAAAAAGTCTTCAACAGTCTTGATCTGATGGGCGGGAATCTCTTTGATCTGCCCGTTGACATCGATACCGCTCCTGAGAGCGTTAAGGATGTCCTGCTCAGTAACGGCTGATGCCGGAATCGCCAGCATTGCCGCAAATACGAATGCACTTACCAAAAAAATAATCTTTCTCATTTTAAAAAACCCCTTATATTTTTCTTTAATTTTTTTTGTTTTTATGATGACCCTTTGCCGGGTAGTATTACCTTAAATGTCAGTATTATCAGCTTTAAATCTTCCCATAGACTTCTTTTTTCTATGTAGTCCAAATCCATCTGTACCCACTCGGCAAAGGGAGGATTCTCTCCTTTGGAAACCTGCCAGTAACAGGTCAGACCGGGTTTTACATCAAGACGTCTCATTTGATATGTATTGTACTGCTCGACCTCTCCGGGAAGAGGCGGTCTCGGTCCTACAATACTCATACTTCCGAAAAACACATTCAGCAGCTGCGGCAGCTCGTCTATGCAGGTTCTTCTGATTATCCTGCCCATCCGTGTGACCCTTGGGTCATCGGTGATGTTAAAGGCCGGGCCGTCCCGCTCGTTCATGTGCATGAGTTCTTCGAGCTGAGATTCGGCATCAAGGCACATACTGCGAAACTTGTACATCTTAAAAGTCTTGCCGTTTTTGCCGACCCGTGTTTGGGTAAAGAAGGCAGGTCCTTTTGAATCTATTATTACCAAAAGAGCAACGATCGCATACAACGGAATCAAGAATATCATACCAAAAAAACTTAGGAATATATCCAAAATTCTCTTTATAAAATTATATATAGCAACCTTTCGTCTATGTGCCATTTTTTCGGAGTCGGGCAATCTTTTTATCTGAAACTCGCTGTGACCGGAATATACTTCGTTTTTTTCCACCTTAACTGTATTGTCCTGCAAAATTTTTATCCCTCCGTTCCAATATTAAACCCCAAAAATGAGGTTCATATGACATTATAACACATATTTCCGTATAATGCAAGTGTTTCCTGCAAAACTTATTATATATATATATATATATATATAATGTGGAGTGATTTTGTGCAATGTGACATATATTTGTGGTATTCTTGGGTTCTACCCCTTGGCAAACAACTCTTCCGAACACCTCAGCATATAGTCCACTAATTCCTGTCCTGCCTTAGATTTTCTAAGTTTGGCGTGTGCCGACGGAATGTTTGGAGGACGCACGGTCAGATTGTGGCAGTCGCTTCCGATAACAAGCTGGTACTGCTCTTCCGCCATTCTGTAGACGGATTTTATGACCTTCTTGAATCGCAGAGCCTCGGCATTTACCTGATAAACACAGTACCTCTCGGCAAGCAGTCTGTCTATGTGCTTTTGCTTGTAAATCCCGATGTATCTGTCGATATGGGCTATCATGGGAGTTACCTGCGATGTCTGTGATAGATTCCATATCTCGTCTGTCATCCAGGGGGAGTATGGAACAAAGGGTAATTCCAGCAGAAGAACCCTTGTACCCTCTATGCAGAGGGGGCTGATGTCTGTAAAAGATATGTCTTTCTCTAAGCGAACCTCGGCTCCCTTGATAATGTCTATACCTAAGCTGCTTGAGTTATATTCAGGACTGCTTATGATTTGGTCATAAGCAATCTGTCTGCGGGTTAAAAAGCTTTCTACTTTTTCCTTGTGCAAATAATAGTGGGGAGAGGCGACTATTTTTTTTATACCCTGCTCCCTGCACATCTGCAGCACCTTGAGCGAAATCTCTAAATTTTCGGCTCCGTCGTCCATATCCGGAAGACAGTGGGAATGAAAGTCTGTCCTAAAGCGGTTGTTTGCGTTCTGTCTGCTAATTCTTGTATTCATACGCCTTGTAGCTGTTGTAATATCCGTATTTGTAAGGCTTGTGGAATCCGCTGACATCGTTTACAACTATACCTAAGTTGTTGAGACTGAGCTTGTCGAGTGTCTCTATGGTCTTTTGCAGTTCACGATAGTTAGAGTGATTCTGCCTTGCCACCAGCAGAACTCCGGACGCCTTGCCCGATACCATCAACGCATCTGAAACCATGTTGATGGGAGGGGTATCTATGAATATATAGTCGTAAAACTCTGACAGACATTCGAGCAGATCCGACATATTCTGAGAACCTAAAAGCTCGGAGGGATTAGGCGGAGTAAGACCGCTTGTAATCAGATCGAGATTCTGGTCAATATCATGCTTGATAGCGTTCTTGAGTTCGACCGTCTTGCATAGCACCTGGGACAATCCTATGTTGTTGCTGACCCCGAATATCTTGTGCTGAACGGGTTTACGCATATCAGCATCCAATATAATGGTCTTGAGTCCGGTCTGCGCCATTGTGACCGCCAAACTTGCACTGGTGTTAGACTTACCCGCACTCGGCTCTGCGCTTGATATAACTATGGATTTATGCTCAGAGTCGGGCAGTGTGAACATCAGGTTGGCTCGAACGCTCTTGTATGCCTCCACAACCTTGAATGGAACTCGGGAGTTGAGCAGTATAAACTGTAACTTCTTGTTTTTGTTTTTCCTGCGTTTTCTCTTTTTGCCCTCAACCTCATCGAAAGACGGCACCTCACCCAATATGGGGGTTTTGACATAGTTCTTGAGATCCTCTTCGCCCTTGACGGTGTTGTCGGTCAAGAGTATGACAACCGCTATAGCTATCGAGACGGCCATGCCTCCCAACAGACCCAGCAGACTGTTTCGTCTTATATCGGGGGATGAATAGGTGCTGGCTTTCCGAGGCTGACCTAAAACCACAATCGAACCCGCCTTGACAACCCTCTCAAACTCTCCCGGAGCCACATCCGCCAATACATCGCATATCTGCTTGGAGAGATCGGCATCGGGACTTCTGACCAGGATACGCAAGACCTGAGTATTGTTGACCGAGGCCATAGACAGATAGGAGCGCAGTTCAGCGGTTGTCGGAGCATTGGGGATACGGGATCTGACCTTGTCTATAACATCGTTGTTCTGCAATATGACGATATATGTGTTGACAAGAGCTTGAGCGGCACTGATCTCTCCGGTAGTTATCCTTGCCGTGTCCGCTGCCTGCTCGCTGCTGTTTACATATATCTCTACTGATGATGTATATATCTTAGGGAGAATGTGAGTAGAAATAAGATTGAGGAGGATGAATCCTACCAAAGCGCTTCCTATTATCCACTTCTTAACTCTCCATAAAAAAAACAATATTTTCTTTACATCGATTACTTCCTGCATCGTATATTATATCTCCGTTCATAACATGGCCATTTTTAATATCTTCGGCACAAGTCTATATCATTATATAATAAATCTTAAATAATTGCAAGGGGCTTTTAAATAAAAAAATACTATTCGTAAAAATTGTAGAATAAAACAAGTTTTAGTGTTGCGTGTCAAATAAATATATACATATCGACCTGTTGGGTTTATTTTATTGCTATTCAACCCTTATTTATGACTTGGTTTCATACCATGTTTTTCCAATATTTACATCGACAACCAATTGGACGGCTAAGTCTGCGGCATCTCTCATTTCTTCCGAGAGTATCACAGCGGCTCGGTCTGCATCCTTTTGGCTGGCTTCTATTATAAGCTCATCGTGGACCTGTAATATCAGACGAGCATCGAGATTTTCTTCAGCTAATCTCTCGTGGCATCGAATCATGGCTATTTTTATTATATCGGCTCCCGTCCCCTGTATAGGGGTGTTGAGGGCTATCCTCTCTGCCGCTGACCGAATGTTGCGGTTGGAGGAGTTTATATCGGGGATGGGTCTTATCCTGCCTAAGATTGTCGATACACTTCTTTCCTGTTTAGCTCTTTCTATAATGCCGTCCATATATTCTTTAACCCCGCTGTAGGTATCGAAGTATCTTTCTATATATCGCTTGGCCTCCGCAACACTAACCCCAATATCCTGCGACAACGAGAATGCTCCGATTCCATATACAATGCCGAAGTTTATAGCCTTAGCGCGTGTCCGCAGTTCCGGCGGCAGCAGCTCAGGCGCATAGCCGAAGACCTCAGCCGCAGTTATGGTATGAATGTCTTTATCCTGATTAAATGCCTCTATCATCTGCCGATCGCCCGATACTGCTGCAAGTATTCTCAGCTCTATCTGCGAATAATCGGCATCTATCAACACCCTACCCTCAGGTGCGGTGAAGAACTTCCGCAGGGTTCTGCCCTGCTCTGTCCGCACGGGAATGTTCTGCATATTCGGTTCTATAGAAGAAATGCGGCCGGTGCGTGTTTCGGTCTGTCTAAAGACGGTGTGGATACGTCCGTCCTGCTCTACCATATTAAGAAGACCGTCGGCATAGGTAGAGTTTAGTTTTGCGACATGACGGTAGCTCAGTATCTTTTCTATAATAGGATGCTGACCCAACAGTTTTGTGAGAACGTCGACATCGGTGGAATATCCGGTCTTGGTCTTCTTCCCGCCCGGCAGTTCGAGCTTCTCGAACAATATCCGACCCAGTTCCTTTGGAGAGTTGGGGTTTATATCTTCTTCGGCAAGCTCTTTTATGTCATCGGCAAGGGTCTTAATCTCCGCCTTTAGTTCTGCTCCGAATGATGTTACGCCCTCTCTGTCGAGCATAAATCCGTGATGCTCCATGTGGGCAAGCACCCCCGACAGAGGCAGTTCTATCTCATATAACAGCCTGTCCATACCCTGCTCATGTATCTGCTCGGCAAGCATATCGCAGAGAGCAGGTAATGCCGCTATGTCGTTGTCGTCCCTGCCTATTCCCTCTATATCGGCTTGGTCATACTTGATATTATAGACCGTCCCCGACAGATATTTCATCCGCAATCCCTCTATGCCGTATTCGGACGAGAGCGGGTCAAGAAGATAGGCCGACAGAAGAATGTCGTGGTCTATCACAGGCAGGTCAAGACCGCTGTCCAGCATCCATTTGTATAGAGTTTTGGCATCTTGGGTGCGTTTTTTCGCCTTGACGGCAGGTATGATATTCTCAAGAGCGGCCTGCGGATTCTTGGTAAATACATACGCCTTGTTATGATGTATTATCTTCAGCCGCATGAGTGTCCTGTTATCTATCTCTGCTAAGAAGTCTATACACTCGGCGTTAGACAACGCCTTTGCAGTCTGGTCTATGTCGGGATCGATGGCAATCTCTATCTCGACCGTCTCTAAAACCGCAGGTGCAAGAGTCTCACCATCGGCCGCATACATAGAAAGGAGTGAATACATCTCAAGCGATGACAGCTTTTCGGCAAGAGCCTGTCTGTCACCCTCGGTTATATTATAGCCGTCTATATCGCCGCAGACAGGAACATCCCTGCATATAGCGGCAAGATCACGGCTGATGTATGCCATGTCACGGCTTGTGCTGAGTAATTCTTTCTGCCGTGGTTTTATCTCAATCTTTTCAAGATTATCATAGATATAATCTATTCCGCCGTATTTTGCTATAAGATCGAGAGCGGTCTTTTCTCCGATTCCCTTAACCCCCGGGATGTTGTCGGAGTTGTCGCCCATCAGAGCCTTGACCTCAATCAGCAATGGAGGGTCAACGCCGTAATCGGCCTTTATTTTATCGGTATCATATGTTACAGGCTCTTTGTTGGTAGCCAGCCTGACCGTAACATTTTGATCAACAAGCTGAAGACTGTCCCTGTCTCCGGTTGATATAACGCATTTTGTGCCGCTTTGACCGCATATCCGAGCAAATGTCCCGAGAATGTCGTCCGCCTCATACCCCTCCTGCTCGACAATGCTGTAACCCAAGAGTTCTATGATCTGCTTGACATGGGGGAGTTGTGCGGCAAGCTCTTCCGGCATTCCCTTGCGGTTGGCCTTGTACCCGTCATACATTTTGTGACGGAATGTGGGTTTAGGCAGGTCAAAGGCTACCGCAATATGGGTAGCTCCCGTGTCCTTTATCGTCCTGTCGAGCGTTTTAAGGAATCCGTATATAGCATTGGTAGGAATACCGCTTTTTGTGGATAGCGGCTTGATTCCGTAAAAGGAGCGGTTTAGTATGCTGTTACCGTCTACAGCTAAAAAGACCATCTGTGTGCCTCCTGTCTTAATTCCCTGTTAGTTGGTTGATAATCATGCGGTATAGATCGGTGGTTCGTCCGTCAAATCCGAATCGTATTTTGTCGGCGGTCGCTTTGTCGGGAACATATAGCTTTAGATCCATCAAATCGCTTCCTATATCATGGATAACGCATCTGACCATGTAACCGTCGTCGGTTTTTTCGCAGGATATTTCCTCCTGAGAATCCCGTCTCATCTTGTCAAAAATCTCATTGGTTATGCGTATAGCCTTTTCCTTAACCTGCCACAGTATCGAATCCTTGAGTTCTTCCGCTGTCTGTACGCCATAGTCGGTAAGGCTGTATATCTTATTATTATCATCCGGGCCGTCTGTTTCTTCTATAAGATTGCCCGCATCAACAAGAGCCTGAAGAGCATCGTGGAATATAAAATAGTCAACTATACCGCCATGAACCATGACATTTCTCAAAAGCTCCTGGGTTAGCGGACGTTCGAGCTGATGGATAAGGTAGCACATGAGTACCTTTGTTTCATGTATGGTATAGATCTGATCGGGTTTCGGCTCGTCTCTTCTGTAGTACAATTAATCACGCTCTTTCCGATAGTGTGTATATCTCTCCTGCCGTTGTTTCAAATGACCACGAGTTTGTGCCGCTGTCATACTTCGTCTCGGTTTGACTGCCGTGCAGTGTTACTGTATAATCCTTGTCGACATAACACACATTCCCCGCAAGAGAGGTTATCTCGGCCGACAGGAGCCTGCCGTCTTTCCACGACAGAGACAGCTCAAACCCGCCCTTTGCCCGCATTCCTCTGATCTCGCCGCACGGTATCTCATCAGGCAGTGCAGGTAATATCTCGATAACATTCCCTCGGCACTGTAGGAACAACTGCGCTATTCCTGCCGCTCCGCCGAAATCTCCGTCAATCTGAAACGGC
>WRME01000032.1 GCA_009777275.1 Oscillospiraceae bacterium | reverse complement strand
GAATTGGAAATTTTAGTATGCAAGCCCCATTCCCCTCTGGGGAGGGGTGCCGCCGCAGCGGCGGGGTGGTCTTGTAGGGGCGGCAATCTGCCGCCCGTGGCTATTGCGGCGTGTAGGGATGACCGCCTCGGTCATCCGTGATTACCGCAAGCCCTGTGTATCACCTTGGCTCTCCCTTTGGGAGAGCTGTCGGCGGCAACGCCGACTGAGAGGGCATTGGGCGAGTGTTTACCATCACAATGTCAGTTGTTCTCCTATATCTTCTTTAGAGAGCGATGATCCCTTTGCGGGGAGTGTTTTTGTCCTGTATCGGTGGGGTGCGGCAAACATACCCTCGGTGTAGAGCGTTACCTTTACTGCGGTTTGGGTCTTTCCTGTAGACATAACGGCGACACCCTGTGTGCCTCGGGTGGTCTTTTCGTTGATCATAGCGCTCGACATAATGAGAATACGCTTGTTGCTTGCTTCGATAACATAGTCACGCTCCTGATGCTGGCAGAACAAGGCGATAAGCGGGGACTTGTCTGAATATGCCCCCGACAGCTTTTTGCGTTTGGTCTTGGTTTCATAGGCGGAGAGCGGAACCTTTGCCGCCTTTCCGTTCTCGAAAAACATAACTATCGTACCCGAATAATCATCGGTCAATACCATGAATTTCAGGCGTTCATCATCATCGAATCCGAGTTTTGCGGGTACATATTCCCCCAACAGGCTTGCTTTTGTATCCTCAAATTCATTCAGCCTTGATTTATATACCTGAGCCTTGTCTGTGAAAAACAGCACCTCGGTATTATTGTCGGCCTCGCTTCGTACTGTGATGCGGTCGTCTTCCTTGAGCTTTTGATCGCTGCTCATTCTGAGCGACTGCGGGGTTATCTTCTTCAAATATCCGTGAGAGGTCAAGAATACATTTACGGGGTATCCGGGTGTTTCTTCCTCATCGCCGTCGTCATTCTCATCCGGGTCGGGATATATGAACATAGTCTTGCGGGGATGGCTGTATTCCTTGCTGTTTTTTATACGAGTGAGTTCGTCTGTGATTATCTTCTTTTGCTTATTTTGATCGGCAAGTATCTCTTCAAGCTCGGCTATCGACCGTTCGAGCTGATCCGTTTCGGCCGTTCTCTTTAGGATATACTCCCGATTAAGATGACGCAGTTTTATCTCTGCGACATATTCGGCCTGGATCTCGTCTATTCCGAATCCTATCATCAGGTTGGGGACGACCTCTTTCTCCTCCTCGGTTTCACGCACTATGCGGACGGCCTTGTCTATATCGAGCAGTATCTTACCCAGACCCTTGAGCAGATGCAGTTTTTCTTTCTGTCTGCCAAGGTCAAACCTAACCCTGCGTTTGATACAGTCCAGACGGAAATTGCACCATTCCTCGAGTATCTCACGAATCCCCATAACCCGTGGGATCCCGCCAACAAGTATATTAAAATTGCAACTGAAGGTATCCTCTAACGGGGTGAGTTTGAACAGCCGCTTGATCAACCGCTCGTGGTCTGTTCCCCTCTTTAGGTCTATGGTTAGCTTGAGTCCGTTTTTGTCGGTCTCGTTACGCATATCGGTGATCTCTTTGATCTTTCCCGCCTTGATCAGGTCTACTATCTTCTGCATTATAGCCTCGATTGTAGTAGAGGGCGGAATCTCGGTCACATCTATGCAGTTGCAGCTTTTGTCATAGCTGTATTTCGCCCGTACCCGGAATCCTCCCCGTCCTGTCTCGTATATCTTGCGTAACTCCTGATCGTTGACCAGCAGCATACCGCCGCCTGAAAAATCGGGTCCCTTGAGTGTCGAATATATATCAAAATCCTTGTGTTTTAGGATCCCGATGGTCGTTTCGCAGATTTCCCGCAGATTAAATGATGCTATCGACGATGCCATTGATACGGCTATACCAATGTTGGAATTGACCAAAATGGCAGGGAATGCCGCAGGCAGCAGGAGCGGCTCGGTGGTGGTATTGTCATAGTTGGGGATAAACTCAACCGTATCCTTGTCTATATCCGAAAATATTTCCTTACACAAGGATGCCAAACGCACCTCGGTATAACGGGATGCGGCGCTGGCTATGGCGCTTGAGTAGTATTTTCCGAAATTCCCCTTTGAATCGACATAGGGATGGAGGAGAGCCTCATTACCCGCAGACATTCTAACCATTGTATCGTATATGGCAAGCTCCCCGTGGGGGTTCAGGCGCATGGTCTGTCCGACTACATTTGCAGACTTTGTCCTTGCGCCCGAAAGCAATCCCATCTTATACATGGTATAGAGTATCTTTCTCTGAGAGGGCTTAAATCCGTCAATCTCAGGCAGGGCTCTTGATACTATAACACTCATGGCATAGGGCATGAAATTTTCCTTGAGCGTATCGGTTATCAACTGCTCTACAACTATCCCCGCTCCCTCTATATATGTGTTCTTATCCGCAGAAACATTTTTCGGCATAAATTCGACCTCTCATTCTTAATTCTGCGGGCGAACAAAGTTCGCCCCTACATTCTGCATTCTGCATTGTTAATTTTGCATTGTCACCCGTTGTCTTTTTCTCTGATTTCCACACGCCTGATTTTGCCGCTGATGGTCTTGGGCAGGGCGTCTACATATTCGATTATGCGGGGGTATTTATATGGGGCGGTGGTGGTCTTGACGTGGGTTTGCAGTTCTTTGGTAAGTTCGGCTGATCCTGTGTAACCCTGTGTCAAAACAACGGTAGCCTTTACGGCAAATCCGCGCTCAGGATCGGGCACTCCCGTAACGGCGCACTCGGTAACGGCGGGATGCTCCATAAGCACACTCTCAACCTCAAAGGGGCCGATACGGTATCCTGATGATTTTATAACATCATCGGTTCTGCCAACATACCAAAAGAATCCCATCTCGTCTCTGTAGGCAGTGTCCCCGGTATGATAGAGGTCATCGTGCCAAACGGATTTTGTCATCTCGTCATCACGGAAGTATCCTGAGAACATTCCGAACGGCTTTCCTCCGCCCGCCTCATCGGTACGGATGCAGATTTCGCCGATAACGCCCGGAGGTGTTTCGTTGCCGCTATCGTCCGCCACTATCATGCGGTAGCCTGGTGCGGGTACGCCCATAGAGCCTAAGCGGGGCTGCATCCACGGGTACCCCGTCCAGCAGCTGAGGGTTGTTTCGGTCTGTCCGAATCCTTCAAAAATCTTGTGGCCGGTTCCGTCAAGCCAAACCTTATATACCTCGGGATTCAGAGCTTCACCCGCAGTTGCGGAATGGCTGAGCGCCGACAGATCGTAACTCTTGAGGTCTTCTTTGATCAAAAAGCGATACATGGTCGGAGGAGCGCAGAATGTAGTGACCTTGTATTTTTCCATCTTCTCAAGAATATCAGAAGCAGAGAACTTGTCAAAATCATAGGTGAATACAGCACTGCCCGCAAGCCACTGGCTGTACATCTTGCCCCATAATGATTTGAGCCAGCCTGTATCGGAAATAGTAAAGTGCAGACCCCCGTCAACGCAGCGATGCCAGAAGCATCCTGTCATAATATGCCCCAAAGGATAGGTATAATCATGCCATACCATCTTGGGGTATCCCGTTGTTCCGGACGAAAATGCCAAAAGCATCATGTCGGTCTTGACGGTGTTTCTTTCTACAGGGGTTTCGGGAGCTGATTCGAGTTCGGCATCAAAATCTATCCAGTCGGCCTTATATTCGCCCGAATAATACGGGGTGTCCTTGCCAAATACCGCAAGCTTTTCTACGGTGGGACACTCGGCAAGAGCCTCTTCCATAGCCGACATTACTCCGAATCGGGGGGTTGTGAGCAGCATTTTTATCGAGGCTGCGTTCATTCTGTATTCTATGTCTTTTTTAGTAAGCAGATATGTTGCGGGAACGGCCACCGCTCCCATGCGGTGCAGTCCCATCAGCACGGGCCAATACCGCCAGTCTCGTGACATGGTAAGCATGACCATGTCGCCTTTTTTCATCCCGTGAGCAACAAAGAAGTTGGCGGCCTTTACCGACAGACGCCGCATTTCTTCAAATGTAAAGCGTTTCTCCTCACCGTTGTTCGACACCCAAAGCATGGCTAATTTGTCGGGTGTTTCTTTCGCCATAACATCGAGACAATCGAAGGCGAAATTGAAATCATCGGGTACATTTAATGTATAATTTTTCTGCAGGTCTTCCAAGGTTGCAAAATCATCACGATGTCGTCCTGTAAATTTTTCATATAGAGGCAAAATAATCTCTCCTTATTTTTAATTTTTTTTAAATTCTGCATTGTGCGGACGAACAAAGTTCGCCCCTACATTCTGCATTCTGCATTCTGCATTGTTATTGTTATCCCATTACTACTGCTAAAAACTCAGCCGGGGCATTGTCCAGCGCCTGCATAGCGTGGGGAATGGATGCGTTGAAATAAACACTGTCTCCCGGTTCTAACACATACTCCATGTTTGAAATAAAAAACTTCATTCTTCCCGAAATCAGCCTGTTAAATTCCTGCCCATCGTGAGCGTGGAGCGCCGGCGCCTGTTCGGCCGGTTCAACCGTTACCTCAAACGGTTCCGCTTTTTTATCACGGAATGTAAAGGCAAGATGCCTGTATTTGTACGATGCCCTGCGGTCTATAGAATATCCCTCGCCCTTTCGCACAAGACACCATCCCGACAGATGGGGACTGTCCCCGCTCATAAGGTCGATAACATCGACGCCCAGTACCCGCGCGGCATTGTACAGGAATGAGAACGAGAAGTCTTTATCGCCCTTCTCATAGTCCTTTAGGTCCTGTACCGTGATGCCTGTTTTTTCGCTGAATGTTTCGGGGGTCAGCTCGGCAATCCCCCTTAGGTTTGACAAACGCATACCTATTTCTTTGAGTTGCTCGGTCATAAAATCATCTCCTAAATATTATTGGTTTTTTCAGTAGGGTACGCACCCCTGTGCGTACCGTGATTTATATACATCCTAATGACTGTGTATATCAATCAACATTTTTTGCGGTTAATGCCGCTTTTTTGTTTATTACCTTTAACACAAACATCAGAGCAATACCGCCGACGGCACAGCAGGATGCTATAACAAACGCAGGGAACATCTTCTCTATATCTCCCGCCTGTTCAGCGGCATTTTTAAAGTATCCCGCTATTTGTGATGATATAATTGCTCCTCCGCCGAATCCGAGAAGAACAAATCCATAGTTTGTAGCCATATGCTTGGCTCCGAAGATGTCCGCCGTCAAGGACGGGAATGTGCTGATAAGTCCGCCGTAGAAGAATCCGACACAGGCTATGAGTGCGTAGATCCAGTAGCCCTCAGCCGACAGAACAAAGAGCGAGAGTATAGTATTACCCGCAAGCAGTATGATAATTGTGTTCTTACGTCCTATTTTATCAGAAATCATTCCCCAAATCAAGCGCCCGAAAGAATTAAACATAGATATTGCCAAAACCCCGATCATGGCAGTCTCTTCCGCCATTCCCTTGTCGATAGCTATGGGTTTTGCAAAGTTTATGACCATCAGTCCGCCCATACAGCCGAGAAGATATACAAGCGTGATTATATAGAACCGAGGTGACTTGAGCATCTGTGAGGGTAAGAAATCTTTGATAGCCTTGCCTTTTTTAGCGCTTGCGGCAGAGGCGGCTTCCGACATATATCCTGCCGGAGGATTCACAAGGAAGATACTCCCAAGCGAACATACAACCAAAAACACAACGCTCAATACTACAAATGTCTTAAATTCGCCTGTTCCGATTCCGCCGAAGTTTTTGATAAGTCTCTCCACCAATGGAGTGAAGACCACCCCGCCGAGACCGAGAGCTGATACGATTACACCTGTAACCAATCCCTTTTTGTGAGGATACCATTTTTGCGCGCAAGCGATAGTGGTAGAGTATGTAAAACCCATACCCGCTCCGCCCATAACGCCGTAGGTGACCCACAAGAGCCATGCGTATTCGGGTTTTACAAAACTTGCGGCAAAGAATCCTGCGCTAAGTATTATTCCGCCGATAAGCACAACCATGCGTGTTGTGTATTTCACAGCGAGTTTTCCGCCTATAACGCTTCCTATCGTCAGCGCTAACAGCAGCAGGGAAAAGGTAAGACCTGCGCTGGCGTGGTTGCCGTCAAAAATACTGTCGGCTATCCCTCTTTGGAAGACGCTCCATATATACGCTACTCCGAGAGTTAGCTGTATAGCTATAGAAGCGAATACCGCCAAGAGACCCTTTCTTTTTACATTTTGTGATTCATTCATAATAACCATCTCCTAAATATTATTTTTAGATCTTAAAGACCCATTTAAAAAACTACCGCAATCCTTTAAATTGCGGTAGTCTTAAAAACAAATATATGTTTCTCTCAACATTTCACACAATCGCCGGTTTGCTCACATCAGACACAGAAATCTTTAGGATTATAATTATTATAATCCCTATTATGCTGTCTATTATGTTAGCAAACACACGATTTTTCATAGCTTTCTCCGGTTATATGGCGTACAACCATTTCTTAATATAGGGTAGTCTATCATATGTTTTAATCTTTGTCAAGGGGTTTAGGGAGGATTTTTAAAAATATTTTTTTGGAAAAACACCCGCCGCTGCAGCGGCACCCTCTTTACGAAAGAGGGCAGGGGCTTGAAATTATAGTTGGGTGCGTACCACCACAGTCCTGTTCCCGGTAAAGGTTACCATGCCGGGTTTTGATCCGGGTGGTTTTTTTACATTTTTGATCAGGGTGTAGTCAACCGGGATTTGCGATGATTCCCGTGCTTTTGAGTTGTTGGCCGCTATAACGCAGGCCTCTTCTATAGTAGAGTCGGGAGGAATCCTGCCGTCGGTGACTATGACCACATGAGACCCCGGGATGTTTTGCGTGTGCAGCCATATGTCTGAGCCCTTGGATTCTCGGACCAATCGGTCGTTCTGCCGATTGTTTCTCCCGCAGAGTATGGTATATCCGTCTTTTGACAAGAACCGCATGAAATCTACAGGCTTGGGTTTTGTTTTGACCTTGCTATGCTTGAGATAACCCTGCTCCTCAAGTTCGAGCCTTATTTCTCTCAGCTGGCTGTCAACCGTCGCCCGTCCCGCATTGTCTCCCTCTGCCAAACCCGCTCTTGTAACGGCGTCAAAGACACTGTCGAGATACAACAGCTCCTGTTTTGCGCTTTCTATCAGTGATGTTAGTTTTTCCTCCGCCTTTACCGCTTTTTTATATTCTTTATAATAATGCTGTGCGTTTTGACCGGGTGTGCGTCTTTGATCGAGGGCGATTTCGACCTCCGCTTGGTCTTGATCGTAAAAATCAGTAAGTTTAACAGAGGTCATTCCCTTTGTGATCAGATGCAGATTGGCGCTGAGTATATCACCGTAAATGCGGAATCTATCCCTGTTGCGGCACTTCTCAAGGTCTATTTTTTGCAGCTCTATCTTGCGGCTGATCCGTTCGGTCTTGTTTAACAATAGCTTTAGTATATCATCAGATCGCTGTTTTATCAGATTTGCCCTGTCCCGCTCCGAATAAAATCCGTCAAGTAACCCACCCGTGCAGCTATACGCACGGCTTGTGAGCGTGTTCCCGTATTGGCCTATTCGGGTGAAATAAAAATCCTTAGGTTTCCCGTCAAACAAAAGCATTGTGCAATCGGTTGTTGGTTTAGAGAGAGTTTCTCTGAGACGTGAGAGATAGAAGACTAATCTGTCTGCGTAATCTTTCTGCCGTAACTCTGATACCGACATCTCTGTGTTAAAGGATGTATAGTGGGCGGCTTCCCGTGATATAAGCGGGGAAAATCCCATAAGATCGTCCGATAGAGCCTTGCTCAGGCTACGCTCGGTGTTGCTGGTCAGTGTTGCGAATATATCTTGGTCGGACGATTCGAGCAGATTCAGCTTGCTCTGCGGAACTACCGATTCGTATAGACACCCGGGGAATACACGGCGGGCATTGTTCAGCAGATCGTCCGAACGTCTTGCGGCATCTATAACCATGTTCTGCTCGTTTATTACAACAATATTGGAGCGGCGTCCCAGCATCTCGGCCGCAATCGTAACGATGCCTATGTCACCCAGTTCGTATTTTGTTTCAAAATCGAGATACAATATCCTGTCAAGACCCTGCTGCCGCAATGATACAAGCCTCGCTCCCGACAAATGCTTGCGTAAAAGCATACAGAACATAGGCGGATTCTGCGGGTTTTCATATACAGATTCTGTAAAATGAATACGGGACGAAGATGGATTCGCGCTGATCAGCAGTTTTAGATTCTCGGTCTTTGTCCTGAGCGAAAGCATGACGTCATATCTATCAGGCTGATGAATTTTATCTATTCGTCCTCCGATAGCCCTTGATTCTATTTCGTTCTTTACTCTGCGTAAAAAAAGCCCGTCAAAAGGCATCAGTATCAGCTCCGTCCTTCTATTTTCAGCAGCGCCGCCTTTTTATCGGTTCCTCCTGCATATCCCGTTAGACCGCCGCCGCTGCCGATAACCCTGTGGCAGGGTATTAGTATGGATATAGGATTTCGCCCGACAGCTCCTCCGACAGCCCTCGGGGACAGACAGGAGACCCTGTCGGCTATGTCTTTGTATGAAACGGTCTGTCCGTATGGAATGTCAGCAAGGGCATCCCAAACCGATTTTTGAAAATCAGTTCCCTTTGGTGCAAGTTTTACCGAATATGCAGGAATATTGCCGCAAAAATATTCCGACAGCCATTCTCTTAGCATCACAAAGACCGGATGGTCGGGTTGGTCGGTCCATTCTGCCCTATCTATCGGATATATCGGATAGTGCTTTTGTCCGACAAACCACAAGCCTGTGAGTGCATCATTCTCGGCGGCCGCTCTCATGTCGCCCGCCTGTGTGTTTAGGGTGCAGGTGTATGTCATAAATCCGCCCACATTACCCTTTCGTTCTGGTCGATAACGCAGAGATGCACATCGGTGCTTTTGGGATTATCCAGCCAATGCAGGAGTATGCTCTTTATAGGCACAGACATGGGCAGATCCCGTGTATCCCGTGTCTTCATCCAATGAAAGGTATTGTCTTCTATATCGGTTTTGTCGGACAGAGTTCCTATATAATAATATATAACCTCTATAATACCGTCCTTCTCCTGGGTTGTGATATACCGCAGTTCCAGCATCTCTATGTCGTCTATGGTCATGCCTGTTTTTTCTTCAATCTCTCTGTAACAGGCGGCAATAGGGCTGTTTATTTCATCCGGAGCGATAATTCCGCCGACACCCGACCACAACCCGCGCGGACCCTCTGTGAGAAGAAGTTCGCTCTCGTATATCAAAAACGCCCCTACCAAATCTCTCGTATTCATCCTAACCGCCTTCCTTTTACACGTTAATCGTCAATTGTCCGTCGCCCTCTCAGTCGGCGTTGCCGCCGACAGCTCTCCCAAAGGGAGAGCCAAGAGTGTCCTATGCAAATTCCGTGGTTGTCCTTGCCTCTCCCAAAGGGAGAGGTGTCACGCCGTGGCGTGACGGAGAGGGCGGCGTTTCGTGTTTAAAAAATCACAAGATAGAGGTGTTTTGTATGTATAAGTTTAATACCAACATGGATAACAATGATTATTTAGATTTTAACATATACCATTTTATATATGATAAAGCAGGGAGAAGGACAGGCAATTTTACTTTTTTCCGTCTTTTTCCTCCGTTGTTTTGGTTTTTGTGTACGTTTCTTGCTATACGGGTAACGCAAGATTTTAGTACAATTATATTTCTGGTTGTTTTTTGTGTTGCTTTTACAATTTTTTGGCTTGTTATCGCTAAAAGAAGATATATAGCACATCTCCGTAAAAACATCAAAAAAATGGAGAAAAACGGAAAACTGCCGTATGCCAAGAACGTCACCATGATTTTTGAACAAGATACAATAACTCAAATAACAGAGTTTGAAAACTCAACAATGAAATATTCTATGATGGAACGCATTGTAGAAACAGAAAAAGCGATATTTATTTATGTAGGAGCTAATCAAGCAATCATCGTACCTTTATCGGTGTTCGATGATGACAATATAAAAGAGCAGTTTATCAGGTTTATTGAAGGTAAGATTCAAAAATAAGCGGCAATCCACGCCCTCTCCGTCACGCCCTCTCCGTCACGCCTTGGCGTGACACCTCTCCCAAAGGGAGTGACGAACAATTAACAGTTGACAATGAACAATTGACAATTATATCAATGCAGAATTAAGAATGCAGAATGCAGAGTGTTACGGGGGGTAACCACGAAATACACAAAAGACACGAAAAGGGAAAAACACCCGCCGCTGCAATAACCACGGATGACCGAGGGCGGTCATCCCTACCGACCACCCCGCCGCTGCGGCGGCACCCCTCCCCAGAGGGGAATGGGGCTTGAAATTATAGTAGGGTATGCACCCCCGTGCATACCGTGGATTACCACAGGGGCGGGTGTTTTTCTTGGCTCTCCCTTTGGGAGAGCTGTCGGCGGCAACGCCGACTGAGAGGGCTTGTAGGGGCGAACTCCGTTCGTCCGTTGGTTATTGCAGGGATACAAATAATAGAAAGGATGAAATAACAATGGCGGTTAAAAAACAGATTTCGTTGTCGGCAAAGCCGGCGACGGCGGAGGAGAAAAAGCAGGCTCTCGAGACGGCTCTTGAGAAGATAGAGCTGGCATACGGCAAAGGCGCGATCATGCGGCTGGGGGAAAATCACATAATGAATGTCAACAGCGTATCGACAGGGTCGCTGGGTCTTGATATGGCGCTCGGAATCGGAGGTGTACCCAAGGGCAGAATAGTAGAGATTTTCGGGCATGAGTCGTCGGGTAAAACGACCGTGGCTCTGCAGATAGTGGCAAAATGCCAGGCGGAGGGCGGATATGCCGCCTTTATAGACGTCGAGAATGCACTTGACCCGCTCTATGCAAAGGCTCTCGGAGTAAACATAGACGAACTGCTTGTCTCCCAGCCCGATTCGGGCGAACAGGCTCTCGAACTTGCCGAAACACTGGTACGCTCAGGCGCCATAGACATAGTCGTAGTCGATTCTGTAGCGGCTATGGTTACAAAGGCTGAGATAGACGGCAACATGGGCGACAGTCATGTCGGATTGCAGGCTCGGCTTATGTCACAGGCTATGCGTAAGCTAACCGCTCATATAAATAAATACGACTGTGTTGCGGTGTTCATAAACCAAATCCGTGAAATGATCGGCGGCAATACATACGGAGGCCCCGCTACAACCACCCCCGGAGGCAGGGCGTTAAAGTTCTACTCCTCTGTTAGAATAGAGGTGAAAAAGGGAACGGCTATCATGGCGGGCAATGAACAGATAGGCAGCAGAACCAGGTGTAAGGTGGTTAAAAACAAGGTGGCTCCTCCCTTTAAAGAGGTTGAGTTTGACCTGATCTTCGGCAAGGGATGCTCCTTTGCAGGGGAAATACTCGATCACGGGCAGACGCTGGGCATAATAAAGGCCAGCGGAGCGTGGTTCAGCTATGGTACAGAGCGTCTTGGCATGGGACGGGAGACCGCGCGTAAGTTCTTGGAAGAAAACCCCGATCTCGCAAAGGAGATAGCCGAAAAGATAATGGCCGAAAAGGATAAGCTGCTCTTTGTCTACCACAAGTCCGGCAGACCTCTGCTAAAGGAATCGAAAGAAGCAAAGGTGCCCAAGAGAGAAACAAAATCGGCATCGATAGATGTCAGCCCCGATGAAGAAGATTTTACTGATGAGGAATGATATACCTTGAGAATACTATCGGTCGAAACTTCGGCAAAGACGGCCTCTGCCGCCATATGGCAGGACGGGGTTGTAATAGGTGAGTACAATCTTAATGCGGGGTATACCCATTCCCATACCATAATGCCCATGATACAGTCGCTCCTTGACATGACGGGTCTGTCGATAGACGGCATAGACAGGATCGCCGTTGCGGCGGGGCCGGGGTCCTTTACCGGACTGCGTATAGGAATGGCGGCCGTCAAAGGAATCAGCTTTGCCACGGGGATAGAGTGTATCCCTGTCTCAACCTTGCTGGCGATCTGCTACAATTTGGCGGGAATGGGCGGCATAATCTGCCCTGCCATGGATGCCCGCCGTGACAATGTATATACGGCCCTCTATTCTTTCGGCAGTGACGGCAGACCCGAGTCTCTCTATGCAGATTGTGCGGCAACTCTTGCCGAAATCACCGCTGAAATAGATCGGCTCGATCAACCCGTGACCATTATCGGCGATGGCGCCGAGCTGGTCTACGGCCATCTAAAGGACAGTGGAATCTACAACCCCGATCGGCATATGCTTGCCCCAATTCAGATGCGATTGCAAAAAGCCGCAAGCCTTGCGGTTGCGGCAGGACATATAACCGAAACGGTATCGGGAGACAGGCTCTTGCCTGTGTATCTAAGACAACCGATGGCAATGCAGAATTAATAATGCAGAATGCAGAATTTTGCAATGCCCGTCACAACAACAAATATCCCAGTGCTAAGATTACGGTGATGTCGGCGCCTTCGTTCAGCAGGACGATGATCAGCGCGATCAGAATCAGATGTTCACTGCTCAGACCCAGTTTTTTGAATACATTTTCAAAGGATGTTGTTTTGCCTATAGACGAAAATATAGATTGCAGCGAAAAATTATTACGCGCAGCCCCGGGTGTTTTGACTTCGGGGCTTTTTTTTGCGGTCTCCTCCCGCTTTAGTTCCTCTCGCTTAGGAGGCAGGGTTCTGTTGCTGTCATTTCTTCTGCCCAGTTCTCCGCCCACAAGGTTGGATGATCTCCGCTGCATTTCCTTTACTCTGCGGACAGCATCCTGCTGCATGGACATTATGTCGGCGCCGGAATACTCATTTGCCATCGGTCATCCCTCCAAGCAGATTGCCGAAAAGCCCGCTCTCCTTTAACATAGGCAGGAGAGAGATAAGCTGCATTATTTTCATAGCGTCGTCCGCTTTTTTTCTGCGGTCATCCGACAGATGCGGCTTTAGCGCCTTGATAAGATGTATGTTTTTATCATCGCTGTTCATAGCCGACATAATCTTTTGTATGTTCATCAGCATATTAATATCTATGCCTCCGAGATCGGGTATGCCTCCCGACGGCTTTTCCTCCGTCTGTTCGCCCCCCGATCCGCCCAGCAGACCGCTCAGCGCTGATAGATCAAGACCGTTACCTTCAGCGCCGGAGCCGCCGCTTCCCGCTCCGAACATTTGGGCGACACTCTGGATTTTTGCCATGCCGTCTTCACTGCCCAATAGCTCCTGTATTTTGTTGGCAAGGTCTTCCATAACGGTCTATTTCCTTTCTGAAAGCATTTTCATCAGCATTTTTGCCTGCGGAGAATCAAGAAGTTTCTTTGTAAGCTCAGGATTTGAAAGCACTTCCTGCACCTTTTCGGCATCATTTTTGTTGAGCTTTCCGAGATATTCCTGAACCCTGCCGCTGTTTAGGCTGTCGGCATCGGCGCCCATTGCCTTGGAAATACTGTCATACATCTCTGTAACCTTTTCTTTGCTAACATTATTTGACATGGTATACTCACTCCTAAGTTTTATACCATATTATATGCGGAAGACGATAGGAGTGATAACGCCGGATCTCTAAACTCATATTTTCTCACATAATCTTTGCCGTCTTGGGTTTTTACTACGGGAGAGCCGTGTTTTTGCAGGAGTTTGACTATCTGGTAAACATCGATCCATATTTCCTGACCGCCCTCCTCCTGGGATTCGTGGAAGATCAGCTGCATTCCAAAATGCAGATGGGGTACGGTCATGCCGTTTGTGTCCTCCTTGTCGCTGTATCCGGTCATGCCCATGTATCCGATAACATCACCCGCCTGTACAAGGCTTCCCTCTTCTATGCCGGGTGCGAATGGATGCCCTTTTCTCAGATGCGCATAATAATAGTATCTTTTTTTGTCAAGACTGCGGATTCCTATTCGCCATCCGCCGTATCTGTTCCAGCCTATGTTTTGCACCGTCCCGCTCTCGACCGCCATTATCGGAGTTCCCACCCTGCCTATTAGGTCATTGCCGAGATGCTTGCGGCGAAAGCCGAAATTGCGGGAGTTTCCGAAATCGTCAAAGTGGCTGAAAGAGTATCCGTATGCTACCGGCAGATATGACTTTAACCCGTATTTTTCCTCTATAGTGGGGTTTCCGTCACTGTCCGGAGGCCCGTTGCCTATATAATATATACCTACCATGTTACCCAATACGGCTGTGTATGCCTCGTGATAATATCCAAAATAGCTCATATCAGCGGTCATCAGCTCTATGGTCTCGCCGCCCGCCAACCGCTCATACAGCTCGGCCATGTCTTTTGGTTTATACCTGTTCCACTTGTTGCCGTATCTTGTTGAGAGATAGGCAAGCATATCTATCCAGCATATATCAAGACCCTCTTGGTTAGCCTTTATATCATATGCCAGCGCCGCCTCAAGAGCCCTGTAGGGTATGTTGAAATCCACCCATTTTATATAATCGCCGCTGCTCCCCTGATTTGCGGACACGGCAACATTCGCCCGAAGATTGAGCGATAAAATCAATGTCATCGCTATCAACAACGCACACAGGGTATAAAATATTATATTAAGTGTCTTTCTCATCTGATCCGGCTCCATACGTTTTGTGTTATATAATATATATGACAGCTTGGTTGTGAAAATGACACGGGAATTGTCCGTCGCCCTCTCAGTCGGCGATAATCACGGGCGGCAGATTGCCGCACCTACAGACCACCTCGCAATTTGTATGGGACACTCTTGGCTCTCCCTTTGGGAGAGCTGTCGGCTGCAACGCCGACTGAGAGGGCGTTTCGAGGCAGGCCCCCCCCCCCCACACCATCCCCCCCTTTTTTTGCGGGTTTTTCCCCCCCCCCCCC
>WRME01000031.1 GCA_009777275.1 Oscillospiraceae bacterium | reverse complement strand
TTGAAATTGTAACCTTTATGACAAATTGTTCAATTTCTTTAGCCACTATACCCAAATCAACCATGCCATTTTTGTGAATCACCCACAAAAATAGTTACAAATTGGTTACAGATTCGGCAAACCCATAGACGAGAGATGGATTATGGTGTAGAATGATATTACAATGCAGAATGCAGAATTAAGAATGCAGAATTATTTGAACCACGAAAAGCACGAAACACACGAAATGTTGTAATTTCAAGCCCCTTGCCCTCTTTCGTAAAGAGGGTGCCGCCGCAGCGGCGGGTGTTTTTCTCCGTGGTTACCGCAAACCTTGCGGGTGTTCTTGCCTCTCCCTTTGGGAGAGGTGTCACGCCGTGGCGTGACGGAGAGGGCGGCATTCTCCATTCTGCATTCTTAATTCTGCATTACAAAGGAGGCGTTTCCCATGAAAAAACTACTCTCCCTATTCACAGCAGCCATGCTGCTTATGGCGGCTATGTCGGGATGTAGCAGCACAGACCCGGATTTGCGTGAGCCGGACGACGACAACGAGGGTGCGTTCACGATTGTCTATGTCGATCCCGAAGAGGAAGACTGCGGGTATTGCGAAGAATGCGACTGGTGCCTTGACGTGGAAAAACCGCCGTCACAATCATCGAGATCCACTACAGAGGATGAATCGGATGAACGCTTCTCCATGCGTCCAAACTATAAATGGGGAGCCGTGCCTTTTACCGCCGACTGCGAATACGGCGACCCGCCTTTTAAATACCGATATTTAGCTGATGAGCTTTACTTTTACGGCCATAGTCCGGGCTCAAATAATGTCACATTCGGCAGCGACTATATTTCAATCAATCTGTCGCTGTTTACACCGCACACCGGTGTTCGTTATTGGCTGCAAGAGATAAGAGCAGAAGGAGATCTGCTGGTTATACGCATTCTCCGCTTAGATAACGGATCGGGAGCGGCGGTGGCGGGTCATTGGGAGGCGAACGCTCAGGTGAAGCGGTCGGAGGCGCCTGGTGTAAATTCATATCAAATAGTAGTGAAAAGTATTCAAAGAAACCCCGATAAACTCACCGTTACAATACGAGACTATTATATGCACAGGGTTATAGACAAAGATTTTGAGCCATCAGAATTTGGTCCGCTGGTAAAAGAAATTGAATATGATGAACGTGTTGGAAATGAACGCAGATATATTTACCTAACAGTAAAATCATCGGATCCTTATAGAACAAAAGAGCGATTATTAGCACTGCCTTTTGTCTATCACGTTGAATGGCTACAGCAACTACGAAAAGATCCGGGAAATGACAATGAAAATTACGAAGTTTATATCAACTCCGAGTATGATGACAAATTTGACCGAGAAGAATTTGAGTTGTCAGATTTTGACGAGGTGACTAATGCAATCAGATTTTATTATTTTCATTCATCTATTATAATTTTTGCAAGAATCACTTTAATATTGCATCCATCCGATCTTTCTGCATCAGAAAACATAGCGAACCTAAAAGAATATTTAGCCCAAAACGCACCGTTTATAGAATCGATGAACGGAGAATTATACCATGCCAACAACAGCCGGACGATATATCCCTATCGCAAAAAATGACTGAGAGTCACGCCCTCTCCGTCATGCTAACGCATGACACCTCTCCCAAAGGGAGTGACGGACAATTGACAATTTACAATGAACAATTGACAGTTACGGGGGATTGAAATTTCAAGCCCTGTAGGGTATGCACCCCTGTGCATACCGCCCTATACAAACCCTGTGTGTCACCTTGGCTCTCCCTTTGGGAGAGCTGTCGGCGGCAACGCCGACTGAGAGGGCGTGTAGGGGCGGCAATCTGCCGCCCGTGGTTATCACTATGCGATTTTACATACTTTTTGGAATACATTCCAAAAAGTATTGATTTTTATAAAGTTTTATGATACACTATCATTATAACAAGGGGATGATGGTATGATAGAACGCAAAGAATATTTGGATAAGCTGTTGGGACACAAGGATAAGCGGCTGATCAAGGTTATCACAGGGGTTCGCCGTTGCGGAAAATCCACATTGCTGGAGTTGTTTCAGGATCGTCTTCGTGCCGACGGCGTTGGAGATGACCGGATTATATCCATCAACTTTGAGGCATACGAGAACGAATATTTGCTCGATTTAGACACGCTCCATGCCTATGTGCTTGACCATGCCGCCAAAGAAAAAAAGACCTATGTGTTTCTGGATGAAATCCAAAAGGTTGTCGGATTTCAAAAGGTTGTGGACAGCCTGTATCTAAGAACAAACCTCGATATTTATATCACGGGATCAAACTCCGACCTGCTTTCAGGCGAGCTTGCCTCACTGCTCACGGGCAGATATGTGGAGATAGGTATGCTCCCTCTCTCGTTTGCTGAGTTTGTTTCGGTAAACGGAGGAATGACAGAACTGCAAAACAAATACCGATTGTATCTTGAAAGTTCATCCTTTCCCGCAGCGATTGAATTTGATAACAACCGAAAGCTGATCTTAGACTATTTAGACGGTCTGTACAACTCGATTGTAACCAACGACATCGTCAAAAGAAAAAGAATCACCGACACAATGATGCTGAGGTCTGTTCTTTGTTTTGCACTCGATAATGTCGGAGGTCATTTGTCCACAAAAAGCATCAGCGATTATATGAACTCCAATGGCCGCAAAATCGATGTAAAGACGGTGGAGAAATATATAGATGCGCTTGTCGAGAGTTTTTTGCTCTATCGTGTTCACCGATATAATATCAAGGGCAAGCAGCAATTAAAAACGCTCGAAAAATATTACACGGTTGATATTGGCATGAGGTATGCAATTCTTGGCAACGAGAGGGCGGATGTCGGGCATATTCTGGAGAATGTTGTCTATCTCGAATTGATTCGCCGAGGATACAAGGTTTCTGTCGGAAAATGGGATGAGTTTGAGGTAGATTTTATCGCTGTCAATCCCAACGAAAGGCTTTATATCCAGGTTGCCGCATCGGTTCGTGACCCAAAAACACTCGAACGGGAATTGCGGTCATTACAAAAAATAAACGACCACTACCCAAAATACATTCTAACGCTGGACGATGATCCCGACAGCGATTACAACGGAATACGCCGAACCAACGCCCTGCAATGGCTGGTAAGATAGAATAAAGAACAACCCCTCCATCAGACCACCCCGCCGCTGCGGCGGCACCCCGACGACAATTAACAGTTGACAATGTACAATGGACAGTTTTTTTACCACGAAATACACAAAAATCACGAAAGGTCTATGACGGGCGGTACGCACGGGGGTGCGTACCCTACAGGATTTGTAATTTCAAGCCCCTGCCCTCTTTCGTAAAGAGGGTGCCGCCGCAGCGGCGGGTGTTTTTCCTGTAGGGGCGGCAATCTGCCGCCCGTGGTTATTGCGGCGGTGTGGTCTGTAGGGATGACCACGGTCATCCGTGGTTATTGCGGCGGGCATTTCTAACCAAAACCCCCTCCGCATATGCGGAGGGGGTTTGCGTTTGCGGTATGCACGGGGGTGCATACCCTACCATATTAATTACATTTTTTAAGGAGTGTTTCCCATTTTTTATCTACAAACTTCTGTGCGTCTTCTATCATCCATTCGGCGCCTTTTGCGAACATATGTCTGAAACGTCCCTGCTTGCTTAGATATTCTTCTACAGGCAATTTCTTCTTGGGTTCGTATGTAAGCTTCCACTCTCCGTCTACAACCTCATAGAGAGGCCATACGCAGGTGTCTACCGCAAGTTTGCATATGGTCATAAGATCCTCGGGAGGATAACGCCATCCGCGCGGGCAGGGAGCTAACACATTCAAGAAGGCAGGGCCTTTGGTGTAGATAGCCTTATGCGCCTTTTCGTGCATATCCTTAAAGTTTGCCGTAAATGTTGTCTGAGCAACATAGGGAACACCGTGCGCCACTACGATTCCGGTAAGGTCTTTTTTGTTCTGCGCCTTTCCGTGCATCTCTGTGCCTACGGGAGCGGTCGTAACCTCAGCAAACTTAGGTGTTGAGGATGAACGCTGAAGACCGGTATTCATATATGCCTCATTGTCATAGCATACATAGACCATGTCATGTCCTCGCTCAAGCGCTCCTGACAGGCTCTGCAGTCCTATGTCGTATGTTCCTCCGTCTCCGCCGAAGGCCAAGAACTTGTAATTTTCCTTTACCTTGCCGTCTTTTTTCTGCTTGTTGTAACAGGTCTCTACACCGCTTATTGTGGCGGCGGCGTTCTCGAAAGCAGAGTGGACAAAGCCGTCCTGCCATGAGGTATAGGGGTACAGACAGCTGGAAACCTCAAGACAGCAGGTAGCAACACATGAGACAGAGAGATCTCCCTCATCAAGCGCACGAAGAACCCCCCGCACCGCAACTCCGGCTCCGCATCCCGCACACAGACGGTGTCCTCCGACAAACCGTTCCGGTTTAGAGCATTCGTTTTTCAGATTATAAGCCATTATTTATACCCCCCTCACGCCGACATGGCGATATATTTCTCCGGTTTTTCCGGTCTTGATAATTTCATCAAGGTTTTCGTATACAAAGGTGAAGTCCTCAACACGAACATCACGTCCGCCGAGACCGTATATATAGTTAATGATTTGAGGGCCGTTACTCATGCCGTAGCAGGAGTTGCGGACATCCCCGAAAACAGGACCGCCGATTGCCGAAAAGCTGTCGCATTTATCCATAACGGCAACCGCTTTAAGATGTGAAACGGCCTTTGCAATCTCCTCCATCGGGAAGGGGCGGAATACACGCAGCTTCAGAACGCCGACCTTCTCGCCCTTTGCTCTGAGAGTGTCGCAGGCAAACTTTGCCGTTCCTGCACTTGAGTTAAGGACAATTATAGCACGCTCGGCATCCTCCATCCTGTATTCTTCAAACAATCCGTAGTTGCGTCCTGTCAGCTGACCAAATTCTTTAAAGACATCGAGTATGACCTTTTTGGAATCAACCATAGCACGGGCTCTCTGATACTGATGCTCAAAATAGAAAGGAACTGTGTCATACGGCCCTACCGATGTAGGTTTACCCGAAATCAATGAAAATCCGGGATTGTAGGGGCCGACAAACTTCTTTACCTTGTCGTCTTCGAGCAACTCGATATTCTCGATAGCGTGTGATGTGATAAATCCATCCTGGCAGACCATTACCGGCAGCAGTATGTCCTTATGCTCGGCGATACGGTTGGACATTATGTAGTTGTCATATGCCTCCTGATTGTTCTCCGAATAGAGCTGAATCCATCCGCTGTCTCTTGCTCCCATAGAATCGCTGTGGTCATTGTTGATGTTGATAGGTCCGCTGAGCGCCCTGTTGACAACCGCCAGAGTAATAGGCAGACGGGCTCCGGATGCAACATAGAGCAGCTCCCACATAAGAGCAAGCCCGCAAGCGGATGTAACGGTGGCCGTTCTTCCCCCTGCCGCTGATGCGCCGATACAGGCCGACATTGCACTATGTTCTGACTCTACCGCTACAAACTCTGTATCAACCTTGCCGTCAGCTACATACTGTGAAAAATAATGTACCACCTCTGTAGAGGGTGTTATCGGATATGCCGCTACAACATCGGGATTGATCTGTCTCATAGCGGTTGCAACTGCTTCGTTGCCGGAAAGTCTTTCGCGAATTCCCATTATTTTTCCTCCTTTTCCCAAGTGATTGCTCCTACGGGGCAAACCTTATAGCATACTCCGCAGCCCTTGCAGTGTTTAAAATCAAAGTCTCCCCGTTTTCCGTCCTTGACCGGTATAGCGCTGTCTGCACAAACGGGGAAGCAGAGCATACAGTGATTGCATTTTTCTTCGATAAATCCGGGTATCATTACCCGCCAGTCTCCGGTGTTGACCTCTAAAGAACTTCCGCCCTTGAGTATCGTTCCGCCCGGAGAGATTTCGTTCCAATTAAGATTCAGGTTAGAATCCTTTACATAATTCATAATCCTTTAACCTCCTTCATGGCGCGTTTGAGGGCTTTCATGTTTCCATCGATAACATGGGGTTTTGTCGAAAACTTGTGATGAAACGATTCCTCCATGTCCTTTACAAAGACCTCTTCGGGTATAATGCCGCTAACCTTTACCACCGCACCCAGCATGGGCGTGTTGGGAAAGTTTCTGTTGCCCAGCTCTTCCTCCGCTATATTGCTGGCGTTGATGGTATAAACCCTTCCCTCATATCCATCCAGAAGAGGAACTAACTCTTCGGGGGATTTGTTAGAGTTTATGATGATTGCCCCTTCTTTCTTGAGGCCTCCGGTCGTGTCCACAGCTGTCAGAAGTGTTGCGTCCACAACAACAACATAATCGGGTTCATAGATGTTGGAGTGAACTGTGCTCCGTTCGTCACTGATACGATTGAACGCTGTTATAGGCGCTCCCATACGCTCCGGCCCATACTCCGGGAATCCCTGAACGTATTTACCCATGTTGAATGCGGCGTCCGCCAAAAGCAGCGATGCTGTTTTGGCTCCCTGACCGCCTCGTCCGTGCCAGCGTATTTCTACCATGTTTGACAAATAAAACCACCCTTTCCTTTTTAATATTAAAAAACCTTATGTATTATTACACACATAGTATTCTATATGCTTATCCTCCATATGTCAATACAATTAGAGGTATAAATTTTATAAAATTATATTTAGTCTGCATTTTCTACCCTTGTCTCAGGTTTTTCGTTCAGAAATTCGTTGTATTACACAAAAAACACACCCGAAATTTGTTTAATGTGACAAATATTCAATTGCGGGGTTGTTATTTTTATGTCTTATGGTAAAATATATATATTACGCATTTTTGTAGTGGAGTGTTATGGATAAAGTTATAGGAATAATCTCAGCATCGGGAGGGGTTGGCAAGTCCGCTGTTGCCGCATTGCTGGGGCGTGAGTTTTCATCACGGGGCAGTACCGCCGCCGTTGAATTGGGCAGCAGCAGGAGCCTTGATATTATGCTGGGCGCCGATGCGGCATATGATATTCGGGATGTGTTTGAGGATATTGATACCCTGGACGATGCCCTTTCTCCGACCGATCATCCCGGGCTAAGTCTCATTCAGGCGGCTGACGAAAGGTTTGAAGCAGACCCTGAGCTGTTCGAGAGTATCGTCAATCGATTGAGAGCCGACTATGACTATGTTGTTATAGACACTCAGACAGGCAATCACAAGGCGGCGGATGCCGCCGCAAAAACAGCCGACAGTCTTGTTATGGTTATAACTCTCGATTCTGTTTGTATAAGAGAATCGGCTAAGATGGCGGATTATTTGGAGACAAAGCATGGTAAAAAAATTCTGCTTGCCCTAAACAAGATCGAGCTGCCGATCAAGAGCAGTTATGATCTCGATGCGGTCATTGATCAGATAGGCTGCCGTCTTATCGGGATATTGCCCTATGACAAAAATATATTTGCAGCCGGAGCCAAACCGGGCAAAAAAACGGCATGGGCCGCCGCAAGAAACATCACCAAAAGACTCATGGGAATAGATGTCCCGCTAATGTTCAGATAAAAATAAAAAAATAAATAACAGAAAGGAATGGTTTTTAATATGAACATAGCTTTAATCGCACACGACTCTAAGAAAGAATTGATGGTACAGTTTTGTATAGCCTACAGCGGAGTTCTCAGCAAGCATAAACTATGCGCTACCTCCACAACGGGCAAGATGGTATCCGAGGCGACAGGTCTCGGTATCGAAAAGTTTTTGAGCGCCAATCAAGGAGGGGATCAGCAGATAGCGGCAAGAATAAACTTTAACGAGATAGATGCCCTGCTCTTTTTCCGTGATCCTCTTGCTCCTATCGAGAATGATATAGGACAGCAGCAGCTCTTTAAGGCCTGCGACAACAATCACATCCCCATAGCTACAAACATCGCCACGGCAGAGATCATCATCCACGGATTGGGACGCGGAGATTTGGATTATAGGAACTATAGATAGACAGGAATGGTTTTGTGAATTATTATATCGATGTAAACCGGGACGAAACTGCCGGTGTTTGGTATGCTGTGTGTGACGACATCCCCGTTGCTCTTGAGAGCGATTGTTTTGAGACGCTTATAACCAAGGTCAAAACAGCATCATACGAAATACTGGAAATGAATAAAAAAAACACCAGCGACATTTCACTGTGTTTTAAAGCAATCCATTGGGAGAATATAGCATAATGGTCATATTGCAAATGCAGTAATGAGACAAAGCGGTATTGAACACAAATTTTAATTAAGGTAGGATTCATCATGGCAAATATAACTGCCCCTCGAGGAACGGGGGATATTCTTCCCGCAGATTCATATAAATGGAGATATGCGGAGGGAGTGATTGCAAGAATTGCCGAAAAATACGGGTTCGGGGAGATACGCACCCCCGTGTTTGAGCATACCGAGCTGTTCAATCGATCGGTGGGGGATACCACCGATGTTGTGCAAAAAGAGATGTATACCTTCACAGACAAGGGCAACCGCTCCATAACCCTCAGACCTGAGGGGACGGCAGGGGCGGTTCGTGCTGTGCTGGAACACGGTCTGGCAAACGAACTGCTCCCTCTGAAGTTGTATTATTTCACCTCCTGCTTTCGTTACGAAAAACCGCAGGCGGGCAGATTCCGTCAGTTCAACCAGTTCGGATGTGAGGTTTTCGGAGCGGGGTCGCCCTATGCCGATGCCGATGTTATCGCATTCGGGGCGGAGATATTCGCCGCTTTCGGCATAGATGTGTCGCTCGAGCTAAATTCTATCGGATGCCCCGAGTGCAGAGAAAGATACAACAGAGCCATCTATGATTATTTTAAAGAGCGTGACATATGCGGACTGTGTCAAACAAGAATAGAGCAGAATCCCATGCGTATCCTCGATTGCAAAAATCCCGAATGTCGGGAAATATCAGCAAATGCTCCGATCACCCTCGATTACTTATGCGAAGAATGTCGCAGTCATTTTGAGCAGGTAAAGTCGGCTCTCGATACTGCCGGGATCGCCTATAAAATAAACCCCGGCATTGTGCGGGGTCTTGATTATTATACAAAGACCGTCTTTGAGTTTGTTACCGATATTCCGGGAGTTCAGGGGACCGTCTGCGGAGGAGGAAGATATGACGGTCTTTGCAGTCTTTTGGGAGGAAAGCCGACTGCGGGATTGGGATTTGCTATGGGATTTGAGCGTATTATGATACTGCTCGATAGAATCGGATACGAGTTTCCGCCGCCGCAGGGCTGCGATATATTTTTCTGCAATGTTGACCAAAATGACCTGACCGCCGCTTTCAGGCTTGCGGATATGGTCAAAAAGACAGGAATCTCGGCAGAGTTTAACCAGTGCGGCAGAAGCCTGAAGGCTCAGATGAAATATGCCGACAAGATAGGAGCAAGATACACCTGCGTTGTGGGTGAAAGTGAAACGGAACAGGGTATATACAGGATAAAAAATATGCAAACAGGCTCGGTTACAGAGGTAACAGAAAATAATATCATTAAGGAGATAGCAGCTATATGAAAAGCGATATGAAAGCACTTATCGAGCAAAACATTATAAGACACATGGGTGTAACGCCTGATCAGGCGTCAAACGAGCAATTCTATAAGGTAATAGCCCTAACGGTAAACGAGATTCTCAAGGAAAAACGCAATTATTTCCACACAAGCGCTCTTGCTAAGGGAAAGGCGCAGATCAGTTATCTTTCGATGGAGTTTTTGATGGGCAGGTCGCTCAAAAACAATCTTTTTAACCTAGGAATCAACGATGAGATTGCCAAAGCTCTCGAGAGCTGGGATGTCAGTCTTGACGAAATCTATGACTATGAGCCTGATGCGGGTCTCGGCAACGGAGGTCTCGGCAGATTGGCCTCCTGCTATCTCGATGCCCTTGCAACCAACGAGTTTTCGGTATACGGATATTCTATTCTATACGAGTTTGGTATATTCAAGCAAAAGATAGTTGACGGATGGCAGACAGAGCTTGCCGACAACTGGCTCTCAGGCGGAGGGGTATGGCTCAACCCACGTCCAGAGTTTTCTATAGAGGTAAACTTCGGCGGAGAGATAGAGGAGTTTTGGGACGGGCATTATCACCATATAAACCACAAGAACTACTCAGCCGTTACCGCCGTTCCGTATGATATGTATGTTCCCGGGTATTCTTCGGGCGGCGTTTCGGTTCTGCGGCTGTGGAAGGCCGAAGCCACAAACTTTGACATGGAGATATTCAGAAGCGGGGATTATGCTGCGGCATCTGCCCAAAACATGACGGCACAGGCTATCTCAAAGGTTCTCTATCCCAACGACAACCATGCTCAGGGCAAACTGCTCCGTCTTAAACAGCAGTATTTCCTCTGTGCCGCCTCTATAGGCGACATGGTCAAACGACATATGGCGCAATATGGGTCTCTAAGCAACTTTGCCGCCAAAAACGCTATCCATATCAACGATACCCATCCCACCCTCGCTATTCCGGAGCTGATGCGTCTGCTGCTGGACGAGTGCGGCTATACATGGAATGATGCCTTGGAGACGACCAAAAACACATTCGCCTATACAAACCACACCATTATGAGAGAGGCTCTTGAGTGCTGGAACAAGGATATGTTCAAGGATCTGCTCCCGCGTATATATCAAATCGTCAACGAAATATCAAACCAATTTGAGCAGGAGTGCAGGCTCAACACACCCTGGGAGAGTTACAACCAAATGGCTATAATCAAGGATCATGTTATCAACATGGCTAATCTCTGCGTGTATATCTGCCACAGTGTAAACGGAGTATCCCGTCTTCACAGCGATCTGATCAAATCCGATCTATTCGGTGAATATAACAAACGCTATCCCGAAAAGTTCCGCAATGTCACCAACGGTATAGCCTACAGAAGATGGCTCATGCAGTCTAATCCGGCCCTCACCAATCTGCTCTGTGAAACGATCGGGGACGGATTTATGAAGAACGCCGAAGAGCTCGACAAATTTGCAAAATACAAAAAGGACAAGAATGTTCTTGCAAAACTGCGTGACGTTAAGAGAGAGAACAAAGAGAGACTGGCTAAATTTGTGCATGGTAAATACGGGGTGTCGCTCAATCTCGATTCCATCTTCGATGTTCAGATAAAACGTCTGCATGAATACAAGCGTCAGCATCTAAATGCTCTCAACATCATCAGCGAATATATATATCTCTTAGGCAATCCGGGTGCTGATTTTGTCCCGAAAACATATATTTTCGCCGCAAAGGCGGCTCCCAGCTATTATCTTGCCAAAAAGATAATCAGTCTGCTCTTTGCCCTGTCGGCTGAGATTGCCTCCAATCCCGCTATTTCAGAAAAGCTCAAGATTCTGTTTATAGAGGAATACAACGTAACCATGTCCGAGCTGATAATCCCCGCCAGCGACATAAGCGAGCAGATTTCACAGGCATCTACCGAAGCAAGCGGAACCGGAAACATGAAGCTCATGCTCAACGGCGCCGTAACCCTCGGAACACTCGATGGCGCCAATGTAGAGATAATGCAGGCTGTCGGCGAAGATAATATCATAATATTCGGCAGAACGGCCGATGAGGTAAGGGCGCTGAATCAGACGGGCTATGACCCGCAGTATCACTATGAAAACAACCAGAGCATACGGCGGGCTATACAACTTCTTGAAACAGGGATAAATGGTTATAAGTTTGAGGAGATCGCCGATTCGCTCAAGTATTCAGACCCGTATATGGTGCTGGAGGATTTTGATTCATATCGTGAGGCGCAGGCAAAAACCAGCGGCATATACCGAGATGCAGATCGATTCTCGTCTATGTCTTTGGTCAACATAGCCAAGGCCGGAATCTTTGCGGCAGACCGCTCTGTCAAAGAATACGCTAAAAACATATGGCAAATCGAGGGATAAGGGTGAGGGTATGAAAAGCAGATCGGAAATAAATGAGATAGCACAAAAAGTTTTACAAGCAGCACGTTTGTGTCTTGGTGAAAAATTGGATAGGGTTATCCTGTATGGATCCTATGCTCGCGGGGACAGCGATGACGATTCCGATATAGACATTATAATACTTGCTAAAATAAAACCTGAAGAAGCGTGGAAAATACGGATGGAAATAAGCCGTAATTTAGCAGAGTTTGATTTAGAATACGACATACTTGTTTCTCTGCAGGTTGCCGATTGTAAGACCTTTTATGAATTTGCCGATGAGGTTCCTTATTATAAAAACGTATTGAAACATGGGGTTGATTTGAGTGCTTGATCAGATAAAATCCACCTTAATAAAAGTTCGCCTTGAACAGGCGCATGAATGTTTAGATTCAGCCGAAAGAGAAAAGGAAGCAAGTTCATTTAGAGCATCTGTAAATCGTTCCTATTATTGTGTGTTTCATGCTATGCGTGCTTTGTTGGTTTTCCCTGTATTAGTTTTACCAAGGAAGAAACAATAGTTTTAATTGAAAATGCGAAAATGTTTCTTAAAGCTATCGAAGATTATTTTAATACTATTAGTGATTAAAGGTAAGGGTGAGGGTATGAGTTTGAAGATAACCGCAGTCATACAACAGGAAGAGAATTGGTATGTGGCAAAGTGTGTAGAAAACGATGTTGCATCACAAGGCAAAACCATAGACGATGCTATGCACAACCTAAAGGAAGCACTGGAGTTGTATTATGAAGATTCCGATGATACTCCTGCGATAAAAAGAACTTTCGTCACAACAATGGAGATAGCGGTATAATGGGTTCTAAATATCCGGTTTTAAAACCGCAAGAAATTATAAAATCCCTTGCCTCTTTCGGGTTTGTTTATAAATCTCAAAAAGGCAGCCATGTTAAATATATAAAAACCGAAAAAGGCAAACCAACCAAATCGGTCATAATCCCAATGCACAACGAAGTCGCAAAGGGTACGCTTAAATCAATACTTGAACAGGCAGGATTGACGCTTGACGAGTTTTTAATGCGTTAGTGGCAAAAATCATGTAGGGTACGCACCCCTGTGCGTACCGCCCAAAAGTAAATGCGATAGCCGTGGAGATAAGGATAGGTAAAGAATGGAGATTTTCTTATGACAATCTATGACAGTGCCGATGGATTTTATAAGTCGCCTTTCGGGGCCGTTTCGAGCGGTGAAACTGTTAGTGTCAGCCTGTCTTTGCCCGAGAGATTTTCCGCAGCACAGGTTGAGCTGATTCTCTTTGCCGATGGTCAAGAGGAGAATGTCTTTCTTCTTGAGCAAAAGGCCGTCCGGGACGGCGCCGCTATTTTCGGATGCTCTTTTGACCTTGCAGATGTAGGAATTTATAGGTATTACTTCAGAATCAACAGCGGCGAGAGACTGTATGTGAAAAAAATCGGCGACAGCACATTAGGCGAGATAAACGATGGCAGCTATGGCGGCCTTTGGCAGCTTACCGTCTATGATGCCGCCTTTACCGTGCCGCAGGATATGTTCGGCAGCGTGATGTACCAGATCTTTCCCGACAGATTTTATCGCAGCGGCAAAGACCATAGCAACATACCGCCGGAACGTGCATTGCGTTCCGATTGGGGCAGTACGCCCTACTGGCTCCCAAGCGAGGACGGCCCATATATCACCTGTGATTATTTCGGGGGTGATCTTGCCGGAATAGCGGAAAAACTGCCCTATTTGCAATCTCTGGGTGTCGGGATAATATACCTCAATCCCATTTTTGAGGCGCACTCCAACCACAGATACAACACGGCCGATTATTTTAAGATAGACCCTCTGCTCGGTACCGAGAGGGATTTCATCGATCTTTGTGCCAAGGCAAAAAAAATGTCGGTAAAGATAATACTCGACGGTGTTTTCGCCCATACAGGGAGTGACAGCGTCTACTTTAACCGAGAGGGACGATACGGAAATTGCGGCGCATACAACGACCCGCTCAGCCCATGCTGCGAGTGGTACGAATTTGAGAATTACCCCGACCAGTACAAAAGCTGGTGGGGATTTAAGACCCTGCCGAGACTGAGCTCGGATTCTGCGGCTCTGCGGAACTTTTTCTGCGGAGAGGGCGGCGTTATCGACCATTGGCTGAGCAGAGGTGCATCGGGATTCAGGCTTGATGTAGCAGACGAACTGTCGGACGGATTTATAGAGCAGATACGAACGGCCGTCAAAAGAAACGGCCATGACAAACTGCTTATAGGCGAGGTTTGGGAGGATGCCTCCACAAAAGAAAGCTATGGCGTTCTCAGGAAATATCTGCTGGGGCATGAGCTGGACAGCGTTATGAACTATCCTTTTAGAAGCGCTATATTCGACTATATCAAAGGCGGAGACTGTTATAAATTCAAAAACACCGTCATGGCTATATTAGAGAACTATCCGAAACATTCGGTCAATCTGCTGATGAATTCGCTCTCGACCCATGATACGCCAAGAGCCATTACTGCGCTTGCGGGTGATGAGCAGGGTGATAACGACAGGGATTGGCAATCCCACCATGCCCTGTCTTTCGAGCAGTATGCCAAGGGCGCTAAGATGTTCAAACTTGCAACCGTTCTGCAGTTTTTCCTTCCCGGTATTCCCTGTGTGTATTACGGGGATGAGGCAGGAATGCAGGGATACAGCGATCCTTTCAACCGAGGATGTTTTCCGTGGGGACATGAGGACAAGGAACTTACCCGCTTTATACAAAAGCTGAGCACCATACGAAAAGACCACGGCTCTTTAGGGCAGAGCCGACTACGATTCCTGCCCGAAGAAAAGATAGTAGCCTTTACACGGGAAGAGATTGCTGTAGCGGTAAACCCCACCGACCTGCCGCAACCCCTGACCTCACCTGAGTTTGAGGGAGAAATCTTAGCGGGAAGCGTAACAAACGGAGCCGTTGAGGCGCGGGGGTGTGTGGTGGTGATGACAATTGACAATGAACAATGAACAATTGACAATTATTGCAAATATAAATTTGCTGACAAAAACAGAGTTAGATTTCTATAATTTCAAGCCCCCGTAACTGTCCATTGTACATTGTCAACTGTTAATTGTAGCAAGACCACCCCGTCAAACACTATCGCAACTTTGTTGCGAGTGTTTGCCACCCCTCCCCAGAGGGGAATTGAAAATTTTAGTATGCAAGCCCCATTCCCCTCTGGGGAGGGGTGCCGCCGCAGCGGCGGGGGGGGCTGCTGCAATTGACGACTGGGGGGGGGGAAAA
>WRME01000030.1 GCA_009777275.1 Oscillospiraceae bacterium | reverse complement strand
TCTTCATGGGGAATCAGGAGAACTGATTTTAGAAAATCCGTTAGAATTTCCTTGCTGCGTTCGTCTCCGAATAGAAGTTTGAAAATTAAATCGTTGCGTGGGGATAAAAATTGTTTTGGCATGGTATCGTCCTCTCTCTCTTTCTCTACCCCCATTATACCACATTTATTATCTTGTTCAATACATTTTAAAAATAAAATTTGCATTTTTATTAAATTTGGTATATACTATTGAATGTCAATAGAGATTCCCCTAATAAAATTCAGGAGACTATGATTGTATGAAGCGAATTGTATATGCCGATAATGCTGCAACCACCGCCGTTTCCGCCCATGTGTTTGAGGCGATGGAGCCGTATCTCAGGCAGAACTATGGTAACCCCAACAGTATATACTCTATAGCCCGCACGGCAAGAAACGATATTGAGAATGCCCGTATCAATATCGCAAAGGCGTTTGGAGCCGACAGCAAGGAGATTTTTTTCACCTCATGCGGAACCGAGTCTAACAACTGGGCGATTTTCGGAGCGGCAAGGGTTATGGCAAAAAAAGGAAAGAAGCATATAATAACCACAAACTTTGAGCATCATTCTGTTTCACATTGTGTTGATTATCTGAGCAAAAACGGATTTGAGGTAACATATCTGCCTGTAGACGGCGACGGTCTTATCTCTCCCGGTCAGGTTGAGGAAGCCATACGTCCCGATACAGCGCTGGTAACGGTTATGTATGCCAACAACGAGATAGGTACTATACTGCCTATATCCGAGATAGGAGAGATATGCCGTGTCAAGGGTGTACTGCTCCATACCGATGCCGTTCAGGCTGCGGGCAGTCTGCGTATAGACCTGAGCCGTCAAGATATAGACCTCATGTCTGTTTCGGGGCATAAGATCCATGCTCCAAAGGGTATAGGGCTTTTGTATATAAGAAAAGGCGTCCAGATAGAGAATCTCATGTACGGCGGCAATCAGGAACGCATGAAACGCCCCGGTACCGAGAACACCCCATCTATAATAGGACTTGCCGCCGCTGTAGAAAAGGCCGTTTCGGATATGGAGCATAAGACAAGCTATGTCACCTCTCTTAGGGACAGGCTTATAGACGGTCTGGTGAGCAGGATTCCCAAGGTTCGGATAAACGGCAGTCTTGAGCATCGTCTTTGCGGCAATGTCAATGTTTCCTTTGAAGGAATCGAGGGTGAATCCATCCTGCTCGGTCTTGACATGGCGGGAATCTGCGCTTCGTCCGGCTCCGCCTGTACATCGGGAACGCTCGATCCCTCTCATGTTCTGCTTGCCATCGGTCTGTCCCACGAGATTGCCCACGGTTCTCTGCGGCTGACCTTGGGACAGGACAACACCGAGGAGGATGTAGAGCATATACTCGTTACACTGCCGCCTATTGTAGAAAGACTGCGAAAACTCTCACCCCTGTGGCATGAATGACAGTTGACAATTGACAGTTGACAATTGACAGTTGACAGTTAGGGATTATTACAAGTAAGGATAAATGCGGGAAACCGTGATTACTATTATAAAGGAAGTTGTGTATTATGAATTACAGCGAAAAGGTGATTGATCATTTCACCAATCCCCGCAATGCGGGTGAGATCGAAAACGCCAACGCCGTCGGAGAGGTCGGCAACGCCCAGTGCGGCGATATAATGAGGATGTATATGCTCATAAACGAGGATGAGGTTATCGAGGATATAAAATTCAGAACATTCGGGTGTGCATCGGCTATAGCGACAAGCTCTGTAACCACCGAGTTGATAAAGGGTAAAACAATAGAGGAAGCGCTGAAACTCACCAACAAGACGGTGGTAGAGGCGCTGGACGGATTGCCCGAAATAAAAATACACTGCAGTGTGCTGGCGGAACAGGCCATCAAGGAGGCCATTGCGAACTATTATAGTGGAAAAACACTCGTTCATTAATATTTTACAAGTTTTTTTGGCCAATGGCATAGAAAATAAAGAAAACATCTGATATAATGATGAAAGTGTTTTTAATAAAAATAATTTTTGAGAAAGAGGGAAATTTTCTATGAGCAAAAAATTCGTGTATCTTTTTTCCGAGGGACAAGGCTCGATGAGAGAGCTTTTAGGCGGAAAGGGAGCCAATCTCGCAGAGATGACCAATCTTGGTATGCCGGTTCCGCAGGGCTTTGTCGTAACCACTGAGGCCTGCACCGACTATTATGACAAGGGTAAGGTTATCTCAGAATCAATCCAGAATGAAATAATGGAGTATATCTCCAAGCTGGAGGGCATATCGGGCAAGAAATTCGGCGACAATTCTAACCCGCTGCTGGTCTCGGTTCGTTCGGGTTCCCGTGCGTCTATGCCGGGTATGATGGATACCATCCTTAACCTGGGTCTTAACGATGAGGTTGTAGAGGGATTCGCTAAAAAAACGGGAAATCCACGTTTCGCCTATGATTCATACCGCCGTTTTATCCAAATGTATTCCGATGTTGTTATGGAGGTCGGCAAAAAGTATTTTGAAGAGCTGATCGATCATATGAAAGAGAAGAGAGGGATCACTCTCGATACAGACCTTACTGCAGACGACCTAAAGGAGCTTGCATTCCAATTTAAGGATGAATACAAGGCCAAGATCGGCAAAGACTTCCCGTCTGACCCCAAGGAACAGCTGATGGGAGCCGTTGAGGCCGTCTTCCGCTCCTGGGACAACCCCCGCGCTGTATACTACAGAAGAATGAACGACATACCCTCATCATGGGGAACCGCCGTTAATGTGCAGGAAATGGTATTCGGCAACCTAGGCAATACATCGGGAACAGGTGTTGCATTCTCAAGAGACCCCGCTACAGGTGAAAACAAGCTCTATGGTGAGTTCTTGATGAACGCTCAGGGTGAAGACGTTGTTGCCGGAATCAGAACACCGCTGTCTATAGACAAGCTCAAGGACATAATGCCTGCAATCTACGATCAGTTTGCGGCAATAACTAAAAAGCTGGAAAATCATTACCGTGATATGCAGGACATGGAGTTTACTATAGAAGATAAAAAACTCTTTATGCTCCAGACCCGTAACGGCAAACGCACCGCTGCTGCTGCCTTAAAGATTGCCTGTGACCTTGTTGAAGAGGGAATGATCGATAAAAAGAAGGCTGTGCTGATGGTAGACCCCAAACAGCTCGATGCTCTTCTCCATCCGCAGTTTGATGCCAAGGCGCTCAAGGCCGCAACTCCCATCGGAGCCGCTCTTGCCGCCTCTCCCGGAGCCGCCTGCGGACAGGTTGCTTTCACCGCCGAGGATGCCGTTGTCATGCACAACGAGGGCAAGAATGTTATACTCGTCCGTCTTGAAACATCACCCGAAGATATAGAGGGTATGCACGTTGCTCAGGGAATACTGACCGTTCGGGGCGGTATGACCTCCCATGCGGCGGTTGTTGCACGGGGAATGGGAACCTGCTGTGTTTCCGGATGCAGTGAGATAGAAATAAGCGAAAGTGACAAATACTTTAAGCTGGACGGTAAGACCTTTAAAGAGGGCGACTTTATCTCGCTCGACGGATCTACAGGCAAGGTTTACGGTGAGGCTATACCTACAGTCGAGGCGACTATATCGGGGTATTTTGATATACTGATGCAGTGGGCGGATGAGTTCAGAACCCTCAAGGTCCGCACAAATGCTGACACACCCGCAGATGCCGAGACTGCCATAAACTTTGGCGCGCAGGGTATAGGACTATGCCGCACAGAGCATATGTTCTTTGAGGCGGACAGAATCAAGGCTGTGAGAGAGATGATTCTATCTAAAGAAGAATCTCAGCGCCGTGCCGCTCTCGACAAACTCCTGCCCATACAGAGAAAAGATTTTGAGGAAATCTATGAGGCTATGGCGGGAATGCCCGTGACCATACGCTATCTGGATCCTCCTCTCCATGAGTTCCTGCCCACAAACAAGGACGATATAGCCGCTCTTGCTAAAGAAATGGGTGTTACCGTAGCCGATATAGAAAACGCTATTACAAGTCTGCACGAGTTTAACCCCATGATGGGACACCGTGGATGCCGCTTGGCAGTATCCTATCCCGAAATCGCCGAAATGCAGACAAGAGCGGTTATCGAGGCCGCTATAAACATCACCAAAAAGCATCCTGAGTGGAAGACCGTTCCTGAGATAATGATTCCTCTCATAGGCGATCTCAAGGAATTGCAGTTTGTTAAGAACATCGTTGTAACCACAGCCGATGCGGTTATGAAGGAGCAGGGTGTATCGCTTGAGTATCAGGTAGGTACCATGATAGAGATCCCCAGAGCCGCCCTGACTGCAGACGAAATCGCAAAAGAAGCAGAGTTCTTCAGCTTTGGAACCAACGACTTGACCCAAATGACATTCGGATTCAGCCGTGACGATGCGGGCAAGTTCCTCGATCATTATTACGGCAAGAAGATCTATGAAAGCGATCCCTTTGCAAAGATGGATCAGGACGGCGTTGGCAAACTTGTCGAAATGGCCGCAAAACTCGGACGCAAGGGCCGCCCCAACCTCAAGCTGGGCATCTGCGGAGAACATGGCGGAGATCCAAGCTCGATCGAGTTCTGCCACAATATCGGGCTGGACTACGTTTCCTGCTCACCATTCAGAGTGCCTATAGCAAGACTGGCAGCCGCCCAGGCCGCTATCAACAGCGGGGATGGAAGTAATGTTATTCATGGGTAGTTCCTGTCTTTATATCTAAACATTAAAACAAACCCCGCCCTTATCACAGCGATGAGAGCGGGGTTTTTAATGAGCATTTTTAGCGGCACATCAAAAAACAATTTAATCGGCTGTATATGACAACGGGAGAAAGAAATTTTTATGAAATTTCAAAAAACCCTTGACAAATAAAATTCTCTGTGTTAAAATTACAAGTGATATGTATTAAGAGATACATATCACTTGTTACTGTATACGAGGAGGTTTGTATATGGCGCCGAAGATTAAAGTACCCTATGAGGATATTGTCAACGAAGGAATACAAATCGTGCGCGAAAAAGGACCCCACGCAGTCAACGCCCGAAGTGTCGCAGCAAGGCTCGGCTGCTCGGTTCAACCGATTTTCAGAACATTCGGGACTATGGAGGAACTGAAAATCGCAGTTCTAAAACGTGCCAATAAGATTTATGAAAATGCAATGGAAGAATCTCTTGTGCGAGGCGGATTTAGTGAAATGGGCCTGGCATATGTGAACTTTGCAAAGAATGAGAAAAACCTTTTTAAGATGATGTTTATGTCCAATTCGCTGTTTGTGTCAAATACAACCGACGCCTCCACCCAAGGAAGCGCAGCGGAAATTATGGGTACAACAGCGGGCGACGACATCGTTCTCTCTATGCTTTGCGACGAAACGGGATTAGATGCCGTTAAAGCAAAGGAACTCTATACAGGGCTTTGGTTTTTGCTGCACGGCATGGCTTCGTTAATTGTATGCAACAGCTGCACTTTATCCGAAGACGAAATAAAGCGGATACTAAAGAACACTTGTGACGGGTGTGTGTATGTGCTTAATAATGGAGGAGAACAGAGGAAAAAATAAGTAATATGAAAACAAGAAAGGAAACTGAATTATGGAAAATCTGCAAGAATACTTACCGTTCTTAATACCGCTTGCGGTCATTCAATTAGGGCTGATGCTCTCATCCCTGATTCATGTTCTCCGGCACAAAACATACCGTGTCGGGAACCGTGTGCTATGGGTCGTCTTGTGTTTAGTCGTCAGCGTTATAGGCCCGGTGCTGTACTTTGCTATCGGGAAGGGTGACGAATAATGAACACATTGTCTGTCAAAGAGCTAACAAAAAGCTTCGGCGCAAATAAAGTCATTGACGGCATCTCTTTCGATGTGCCGGAGGGCTGTATTTTCGGATTCATCGGCGCGAACGGGGCGGGAAAAACTACTACCATGAAGATGATTTTGGGGCTGCTGCCCTCCGATAGCGGCGAGATTCTCGTGTGCGGTGAAAAAGTCTCTTTTGGTGCGACAAAAACAAATCGCCATATCGGTTATCTGCCCGACGTGCCGGAGTTTTACGGTTATATGCGTCCAAAGGAATACTTGCGGCTATGCGGGGAAATCGCCGACCTTGACAGCGCGGAAAACAACCGGCGCGTATCGGAACTTTTGGATATGGTCGGGTTATCGGAAGTCAATAAGAAAATCGGTTCTTTTTCCCGCGGAATGAAACAACGCCTCGGCATGGCGCAGGCATTGCTGAATGAACCGAAATTGCTGATTTGCGACGAGCCGACCTCCGCGCTTGACCCTGCGGGCAGGAAGGAAATATTGGATATTCTAAAGCGAATCAAAGGCAAAACCACCGTGGTTTTCTCCACGCATATATTGGCCGATGTAGAGCGGATATGCGATAGGGTTGCGGTGCTGCACAAAGGGAAGATAGTCCTCGAAAAAGCGATGGATGACCTCAAAATACAGCACAAGTCCAAATCCATCACCCTTGAATACGAGAGCGAGGTAGACTCCGATGAGATTTTGCGCGTATTAGGCGATAATGGACTTGCACCCGCAAGGGTTGAAAGGGCGGATATATCCATCGAAAGCCTGTATCTGGAGGTGGCGAAATGAAAGCCTTTATAGCCTTTACAAAAAAGGAATTTACCGAAAGTCTGCGTACCTATCGGTTGGTCATATTGGCGGCGGTGTTCCTCATGCTCGGCGTTATGAGTCCGCTCATAGCTAAGATATTCCCGGAACTGTTCAGCGGTGTGGACATGGGCGGCGGCTTGACGATCATCATGCCGGAACCCACCGTTATGGATTCATGGATACAGTTTTTCAGCAATGTCGGGCAGATGGGTATGCTTGCGCTGATTATCAGCTTTAGCGGGATTATGGCAAATGAACTCAGCCGGGGAACGCTGATTAACCTGCTGACAAAAGGGATGAAGCGCCATACGGTGATTCTGTCTAAATTCCTGTCGGCAAGCACGCTGTGGACGGCAAGCTATCTGCTTTGCCTTGCGGTCTGTTATGCGTACACGGAATATTATTGGCCGGGAGGAGTTCTCCACAACGCTTTTTTTGCGTTCCTTGCACCGTGGTTGTTTGGCGAGTTCCTTATCGCACTGTTGATTTTGGGCGGCGTTCTGTTCGGCAGTTATACCGGGAGCCTGCTTAGTTGCTTCGGCGTCATCGTTTCGATGCTTATATTAAACATTTTCCCTGCCGCACAAAAATACAACCCCATTGTCCTTGCCGGAGATACGCTGCAATTACTGAACGCTCAAAAAGAACTGCCCGACTTCATTCCCGCCGCTATCCTTTGTGCCGCATCGGTTGTGCTGCTGCTTGCTTTGTCGGTTGTTGCTTTTAATAAGAAGCGGATTTGAGGTAGGAAATGAATATGGAAAGAACAAAGGAGTTGAACCAATCCATGACCAAAACAATTCTCAACGTCAAAAACCTATCCAAAAGCTACGGCCAAGTCAAAGCTGTGGACGACTTGAGTTTCGCCGTGCCGAAAGGCAGTCTGTTCGCCTTTTTGGGGCAGAACGGCGCGGGAAAAAGTACCACCATCAACGTATTGATCGGACTGCTTGCCAAAGACAGCGGCGAAATCGTCTATGGCGACGGCGGGAGTTATGCTGATTTTAAGAACAGAATCGGCACGGTGTTCCAAGACAACATCCTTGACGAAAACCTCACCGTTGCCGAAAATATGCGGCTGTTTGGGACACTGTACTTAAAGGATAAGACCGAAATCGAGCGGCGATTTAATGAGAACGTGTCACTGCTCACAATGGAAAGTTTTCTCAATCAACGGGTGAAGACATTGTCGGGCGGTCAGCGGCGAAAGGCGGAAATTGCCCGTGCGTTATGGTGCAAGCCGGAGATTCTGTTTCTTGATGAGCCGACAACCGGTCTTGACCCCAAAACCCGTATGCAGGTCTGGGATGTGGTGAACAATCTTCGCAAAAACACAGGTATGACGGTATTTTTGACCACCCACTACATGGAAGAAACCGCTGATGCAGATGAAGTAGTCATCATTCACAAGGGCAGGAAGGCGGCACAGGGAAGTCCTGCGGAACTCAAATCACAGTATTCCTCCGACCGCTTGCTGATTACCCCGAATGAGGGTACGGCGTACACAAAGGAAGTAGCCGACACCGGGGAAGCCATCGATTTCCTGCACCAAAACCGCAGTAATATCCGATTTTTTGAATCCAAAAAGGGAACGATGGACGATGTTTTCTTAAACGCCGTCGGAGAAAGGTTGGGTGACGATATATGAAACAAGTTTTTGAACTCACAAAGCGGAATATGCGGCTGTTTTTGCGGGATAAGGCGACGGTTTTCTTTTCGTTTTTGTCCTCGATTATTTTGGTCGCGCTGTATTTCCTCTTTATCGCAAGCCTCTTCATGCAGGGCTTCGAGCAAAGTGATTCGGGATTGTCATCGTCTGATATTAACTTTGTTGTGTACTTGCAAATGATGGCGGGAGTGCTGATTCTTAACTCGCTGTCGCTCTCACTCGGAGCGTTCATCACAGCGGCGAAGGACTTCGAAACCCGCCGGGTTGACAACTTTCTACTAACACCGCTCTCGGCAGGAAAACTGCTCGCTTCATATCTCTTGGGCGGGTTTGCGGTATCGTTCGCGCTGAACGCCTTGACATGGTGCGGCGCGGCATTGTTAATTGGGATTTTGACAGGGCAATTCATCACCGCCGCTACGCTGTTTACGGGGCTTGGAGTGTTAGCAGCCGCCTCGGCAATAAGCGGCGCGATTATGCTGCTGATTACCGCTGTCATACGTTCAAGCGGAGCTTTGGGTGTGATTAGCGGCATTGCGGGGACTTTTTTCGGATTTTTATGCGGGATTTATATGCCCTATTCTGAATTAGGCGAAGGCACGGCAAAATTCGGTTCGTTGCTTCCGTATACCCACCTTACCATATGGTTCAAGCAAGTCGTACTCGGCGATGCGTTCGAGCGGCTGAGCATCACGGGAGAATGGCGCGAGATTTTATTAGATGAAATTTTCTCGGCGGAGAATTTAGGGCTTGCCGGGTTGGACATAAGCCTGCCGGTTATGCTGTTCTTGTGTGGCGTGTTCGGGGTTGCTTGTCTTACGGCGGCGTTTGTTGTGCTGCGGAAACGGATGAGGAGGGTTTGACAACGACAATTTACACCATCTTACCGCAGTATTCGCAGATTAATTTTGTGTTAAATTTTTGTTTCTTTACAGAAATGGCGGCTCCGCAGCCTTTGCAGTTAGCGGTTTCGGTCGTGTATGTAAATAAGACGCTTTTGCCATCGCTTTTAAAATCAACAAAACTTCTCGCCTCTTTTTCGCTCAGTTTATAACGGAGTATGCCAACATCCCCCTCTAAAACCATGGGATATTTATCGGTCGGCACATCTAATGTCAACGATTCGTTTTGTTCTGTTTCAAAAACGACCTTGCCAAACAAGACACCCTGTTTGCCGCGTTCTTTAACGAGTGCGCGTACATTGAAAGCAGATAATGCGCTATGCCAAAATAATAAACCAAAGAAAAAGGTGAAAAAGCTAATTGCACACATGACGGCGAGATGTCCGGAATAATCCCGCAAAAACTCAAATCCAAAAAGCGGAATGAAAACCAAGAAAAAGACGCCTACAATGAAAATCAGGAGAGAAGCGACTGAAATAAAGATTCCAAATCGAGATTTAAAGTTTTTTACGCTTTTTGCGGTTACATGAGTGTTTGCCGCATCACCCGCCTTGCAATATGAACAAAAATCCTGCACGCTGAATTTTCCGTAATTAATAGCGGCGCCACAGCTTTTACAGATTTCTCCTGTTGCCGAACGCTCAGAAAGCGATGCACTTCTGCCTTCACGTTCAAATTTAACAAATTCTCTTACATTCCCATCTTCGCTCGGTTCGTAAAGCCATCCTATCATTTTCTTCATCAATTTATAGTGGAGTATACAAAATACAGTCCGTCGGCACGCAGCGCATTTTTAAACCATTCTGTGAAATAACCCGTGATTTTAAGCGGTAGTAAAGCGGTAAAAGGATATATAGCAAAGGATGAAATGTAAACAGTTTTCCCGAATGATATTCTTGATGTTCTTAGAATACGGCTCAAAATCCACAACACAACCAATAAGACCGCTGCAAATAACAAAGGAACCAAAATGCTGATAATCATTGTCTTATTCTTGTCCCTTTACCCTGAATAGCGCCGTTTTCAAACTCTCCCTCATGTACAAAGTTTCCGCCGAAACTCATCCATTCAAATTTCCCCTGTCCATGTGCAACCCCATTTTCGATAGAGCCGGTATATCGGCCGGTTCGTTTATCGCTACCGAAAGCAAAGGTCATTTCATGTTCGGTGACCTGTTCTGTCTGTGCTGCTGCAACGGGAAACACCAACACAAACACCAAAAGCGTTACTACAATTGTGAAAAACATCTTTACTTTTTTCAAACTCAACACTCCTCGATAATCTATCATGGTAATATTATACGGAAAATAATCCTGAATGTCAAGACTGTTTCATGCTAATTCGTTAGTTCAAGCCCCTGCCCTCTTTCGTAAAGAGGGTGCCGCCGCAGCGGCGGGCGACGGACAATTGACAATGAACAATGTACAATGGACAGTTACGGGGGATTGAAATTATAGTAGGGTATGCACCCCTGTGCATACCGTCCTTAATAAACATTGCGTACTGCCCTTAAAAAACCTTTCGTGTCTTTTTGTGCTTTTCGTGGTTGCAAAAAATTGTCCATTGTACATTGTCAACTGTTAATTGCCGTCGGGGTGTTTCCCCACAAAAAATTTCCCTTGACATTCCTGTTTATCTATGTTAGAATATCTTTTGCCGCTTATGACGGGTTTTTGAAGAGTGCCGTGGCTCTGCCTTGGTGCCGCCTTGATTGCATAGCGAGTTTGTATAAAAAAGGAAGATTGTTTGAATGTACGCAGTGATTGAAACAGGAGGAAAACAGTATCAAGTGTCGAACGGAGATGTGCTTTTCATCGAAAAACTTGATGTAGAGCAGGATACAGAGTATCTATTCGACAAGGTGGTTTTTCTCAACAAAGAAGGCAAGGTCAGTATAGGCACACCCTATGTAAAGGGAGCATCGGTAACGGCAACGGTACTGAAAAACGGCAAGGGCAAAAAGATAGAGGTATTCACCTACAAAGCGCATAAGAATCAAAAGCGCAAGATGGGACACAGGCAGCCCTATACTCAGGTAAGGATAGACAGCATAGCGACTGCCCCTAAAAGAACTAAAAAAATTGATAAAGATTGAATTTTATCAAAAAGGCAAAGAATTAATAGGATTCACCATTCGGGGACATTCAGGATACGCCCAGAGAGGGCAGGACATAGTGTGCGCCGGAGTAAGTTCGGCTACAGAGCTTGTTATCAACACGATAATCAACTCCTTTGATAAAAACACCAAGATCAGAATGGGTGAAAACTCGGTATATTTTTTGCTTGGCAAGGAAACAAAATCTGCCTGCGCTCTGCTCAAGTCGTATTATCTGCATATAAAAGGGATTGCCGAGGAATATAAAGATACAGTTAGGATAAATGTTTGTAAGAATTGGATAGGAAAGGATGGAATAGAAATATGATTAAATTAGGTTTACAGTTTTTCGCCCATAAAAAAGGGGTTGGATCTACCAAAAACGGACGGGACAGCGAGTCAAAACGATTAGGAGCAAAACGAGCCGACGGTCAGTTTGTTAAGGCGGGCAACATACTTGTACGCCAGCGCGGAACCAAGATACATCCGGGTAACAACGTGGGAAAAGGGTCGGACGATACGCTCTTTGCCACCGTTGACGGACGTGTGAAGTTTGAGCGATACGGAGCCGACCGCAAAAAGGTCAGCGTATACGCTGTTTAAGCAGCAGAGATATGTTTGTAGACATAGTTAAAATCAATGTTAAAGCAGGAGACGGCGGTAACGGGGCTGTGTCGTTCCGCCGTGAAAAGTATGTACCTGCGGGCGGTCCGGACGGCGGCAACGGCGGCAAGGGCGGTAGCATTATCTTTGCGGCCGATGATAATATGTCAACACTGCTGGATTTTCGGTACAAACGCAACTATGCGGCCGAAAGCGGGCAGGACGGACAGCGTAAAAAATGCTATGGCAAAGACGGAGAAGATCTTATAATAAAAGTCCCGAGAGGGACGGTAATAAAAGAAGCCCAAAGCGAGCTCGTCATGGCGGACATTTCCGCAGACGGGCTGTTTGTGCTTGCAAAGGGCGGGTCAGGCGGCAAGGGCAACGCAGAGTTTGCTACCCCTACAAGACAAGCGCCGAGGTTTGCAAAACCCGGATTCAAGGGCGAATCCTATGAACTGATATTAGAGCTGAAACTGTTGGCCGACGTCGGAATAGTCGGATTCCCCAACGTAGGCAAGTCAACCCTCATTTCGGTGGTCAGCGCCGCCAAACCCAAGATCGCCAACTATCATTTTACCACGCTCATTCCAACTCTGGGGGTTGTAAACGCCCAGAGCGGAAATTTTGTAATGGCCGACATACCCGGTATTATAAAAGGCGCAAGCAAGGGAGTGGGACTGGGTATAAGTTTTCTGCGTCATATAGAGAGATGCAGGCTTATTATACACATGGTTGACGTCAGCGGACAGGAGGGGCGGGACCCCATACAAGACTATGAGACCATAGAGGCCGAGATGAGAGAGTTTAACCCTGCGATAGCGGTCTGCCCGCAAATCGTGGCGGCAAACAAGTGCGACACGGCAAGCGATGAGCAGATCAAGGCGTTTGAGAGATATATCAAAAAAAGAAACCTGCCTTTCTACAAAATCTCAGCGGCTACAACCCAAGGCACAAAACAGCTTATCGACCACGCCTCTCTGATGCTCAGGGACATTCCCCCTGCAAAAGAATTTGCGGCCGAGTATGTACATGAAGAAAAGAGCAGCGAGCGTCTGTTCAACATCACGCTTGAGGACGGAATCTACGCTGTAGACGCACCCTGGCTTGAGCCGATCATAGAATCGGTCAACATCGACGACTATGAATCGCTGCAATACTTCCAGCGAGTGATCCGCTCAAGCGGAATAATAGACAAGCTGGAAGAAATGGGCATAAAAGAAGATGACACGGTAAACATCATGGGCTTCGAGTTTAATTACAGGCAGTGAATCTACAATCCCCCTATCCCAAACCCCATCGGAACTGCATATAATATATAAAATCTGTTTAAAATAAAGTAGGTGTGTTTTATGCAAAACCCGAAACAATATTCTCCGTTGGCGCTGGCGTTTCTCGGTGATGCCGTGTTTGAGCTGATGGTTCGGGAAAAGACTGTGCGGGAATCTAATCTCCCTGTAAAAAAACTGCATGATATTACTGTGAGTTATGTCTGTGCCGAGTCACAGGCGATTGCCATGAAGGAGTTAGTGCCGCTATTAACGGCTGAAGAGTTTGCGATATTCCGGCGGGGCAGAAACGCAAGCGGAGCCGTCCCCAAGAACGCAGACGTGCGGAGTTACCGTATTGCAACCGGGCTTGAGGCGTTGTTCGGATATTTGTATTTAATGGGAGATACAGACCGCATACAAGAACTGTTCGAGAGGATTGATGGTCATAACTAAGAGAAAAAAAGCGGCGCGGTTTATATTGGATTTTTTTATAACCCTTGTCGGAGCGGCGATATTCGGTCTTGGTATTCATGTCTTTATCCTGCCAGGCGAGATGGCATCCGGAGGAATGTCCGGCGTTGCTACTATTGTAAATCATCTGACAGGTTTTCCTGTCGGTTCTTTTTTCTTTATTATAAACATCCCGCTCATTATACTTGCCGTAATATTTCTTGGTAAGGATTTTTTGTTCAAAACGGCCGGTGCCATAGTTTTCTTCACCTATGTTGTCGATGTTCTCTATGTAAACATACCCGTATATAACGACAACAGGCTTGTTGCCGCTATTTTCGGCGGAACTTTGGTGGGGATAGGGTTGGCGCTTGCCTTTATGCGGGACGGCTCTACGGGAGGAACAGACATACTCAACAGGATCATCCAGCTGAAATTCCCATATATAAAGCTGGGCAAGATTGTGTTTGCGGTTGATTTTGTCGTTATAGCCTCTGCCGCCATAGCCTTTAGAAGCATAGATTCCGCTCTGTATTCGCTGATTGTAATATTTGTCGGGGCTCAGGTTATGGACAAAATAATGTACGGTCTTGACAAGGGCAGGGTTCTGATGATCGTAACAACCGAGACAGAGATCGTCGTCGGTCAAATCATGGAGAAGATAGGCAGAGGATGCACCGTTCTCGAGGGCAAAGGAGCCTTTACCGGAACACAGAAAGAGGTAATACTCTGTGCTGTTAGGCAGAATCAGTTCTACAAAGTAAAAACCATCGTCAACGCAGCGGATGCCCATGCGTTTATGATGATTTTAGAAGCGGGTGAGGTTCTGGGATTAGGATTCGACCCCATCCAACCTCCGAAAAAGGGAAGAATCAGCCGCAAAAATGTTGATTAACATCCATCCCAAACACATCACAGGCGTTTTTGTAACAGGCGTTGGCAACATCATCTTCCGAGATTCCTTTGATTTGGGCGATTTTTCCGATAACACGGTCAAGCATGGATGAGTCGCACCTCTTTCCTCGGTAGGGTTCGGGCGCCATATAGGGACAGTCGGTTTCTATGAGCAGGCGTTCGAGCGGGACTGATTCTACCGCCTTTGCGGGCTTTTTGGCACCTGCAAAGGTTACAACCCCGGTAAATCCGATGTAGTATCCCATCTCTATGAAAATTTCGGCAATCTCAGGACTGTAGGAAAAACAGTGTGCGATTCCCCTCAAATCGGGGAATTTTTTTAGTATAGACAGGGTTTCTTGGGCGGCATCGCGTGAATGTATTATCACAGGCAGGTTTAGTTCCCGTGCCAGCTCTAACTGTGCGGTGAAAAACTCCCGCTGCATTTCGGGCGGGCTGTAGTTGTAGTGATAATCAAGCCCTATTTCCCCGATTGCCATCACCTTTTTGTTGGCGGCAAGATCACGCAGAATACAGATGTATCGGTCCGGTGTCTTGATACAATCGTGCGGATGCACCCCGACAGAGGCATAGATGAAATCGTATCTCCCGCTCAACTCTACAGACACACGGGAGCTGTTTATATTGACCCCAGCATTGAGGATTCTTTTAACACCCTTGCTGCCCATGTCGGCAAGGATAGCATCCCTGTCGGCATCGAAACGGGGATTGTCGTAATGTGCATGGGAATCAAAGATAGTCAGCATATGGATATTCCTTTCTCTATTTCTGCATTGTACATTGTCAATTGCAGCAGACCACCCCGCCGCTGCGGCGGCACCCCTCCCCAGAGGGGAATAGGGGCTTGCATACTATAATTTCCAATTCCCCTCT
>WRME01000029.1 GCA_009777275.1 Oscillospiraceae bacterium | reverse complement strand
AGCCCTCTCAGTCGGCGTTACCGCCGACAGCTCTCCCAAAGGGAGAGCCAAGAGTGTCCTATACAAATTCCGTGGGTGTATCTTCTTGCCTCTCCCTTTGGGAGAGGTGTCATGCGTTAGCATGACGGAGAGGGCAACTGTCAATTGTACATTGTTCATTGTCAATTGCCCCACCCCCCACGCTCCCTCACGCCGATTTTATCGTTGGTCATTATGCACAAAAAATTGTGAATATTTTCTGTCATTCTGCATATTGAATTTCTTAGATTTTTGTTATAGAATAATGGTATTAGTTTATCTATATACATTTTTTTATTTTTTACGGAGGTGTTTTTGTTATGTTGAAAACAAAAAGAAAGAGATTCGCTAAGAGGGCGGCCGCCTGGCTCGTGACCCTCGCCATGCTTGCGGGGAATTTTACATACTTTGCGGGTCTTACTGCTCTGGCGAGCGGGGATGAGGGGGAGCCGGATGTTGGAAACGATGTCACCATAGAAATTATTTCGGATTGGCTCAACGGATACACGAGAAATGCAACTGTTATTTTAAATTCGGCTGATGATCGTCCCTTGCGTTTAAGCAACAGAGCGCTACTCGACTGGCAGAATCCTACTAACATTATTAATGCTGATCCAACCGTAAACAACGCCGGTTCTACTAGTGGAGGCGTTATAGGTAGCTTAATCCAAAACCACCTTGATCCCGAACATATTTATTGGGAGCTTGGTTATGATTTGAATGTGGAAAACCGATCGGAACAAGACCCGCCAAAAGATACCAACATCAACCATGCCCCTCGTCTTAGATTAGGGCTACGGAACGATGGCAACAAACAATTTGTATTCGACACCAATGGCAGTCCGCAGGACACAAACATGAAACCCGGTTATAACAAGATAACCGTAGGTTTAGGTCCGTTACTAACAGGATACAGAACATATCCCTATACCACAAAAAACGCTAATGATTTTGAGTTTAACGTAAACGGACAAAATGTTAATACTATGGCTTCGCTAAACATGAATGTAAACGAATCTAATGTCTATGATTTTACCAATCTAAATCATTTGCATTTTCAAGCACTTGGAGCCGATAATGCTGCTTATGACGGCTTTAATTTGCAATACACTATCGACACGCTGCGTATTGTTCATTATAACCAATCCGGTAAGGCGGCTCTGAGAGAGCTTGTCAAAACAGCCGAGACCATGATAGACCCCGACTATGCCGATGAAACTGCATTGTCGGCACTGGAAGATGCAAAAGAAATACTGGATACAGAATTGCCTTATCAGCATGATGTCAATACGGTCTATAATGTGCTGAATAATATTATAGAAAACCTAAACACGACTGTAATAACCGTTGATGATTTTGTCGGCGGGCGTGATTTGAAGACTGTTATGGATTTTACTCCGGAAGGAAACGTTGGTCTGCGTAATGCAGACAATGCACAGATAATGTGGTATTCCACCAATTCTGACTGGTTGCCTAGGATGGGCGGAACAGGCGGTGCAGGCGACATAACTAAGTATCCCGACCGTTCAAAGCTCTTTTATGAGATTGAGTTTGATTTTGGCGTGACCAACCCTGTAGCTGTTTCTCCTGAGAAAGATACGAGTGTTACTTATCCCGATTTTAGTGCCTCAGACTATGATTCTTATATCGACAATGGCAACAATAATTTTACTTATATCTATGACCGTGACACTCTCGCTGCAGATTTAGCCCAAAGAGACAAAGCGTATGGCAGATTCAGAAATTATGCCGAAGGTACAACACCCCCTGTGAATTATGCGCTAAACCGTGATGACCGAGAATTTTTAACAAACGAAGAGTTTCAAGCTGTTTCAAGCAATATGTCTGTTATACGTTTCTATATGGCCGCCAATTCCTTGGCTCCCGATAGCGATGGTCGTGATATTGCTTTCGATCTTAACAGAAACGGCAATATGCCTCTTGTTATCGGTAAAAATACGATAAGCATGCCATTAGAAACAGCTATAAATAAAAACCCATGGTCAGGAAATATGTTTGATCCCCGTCTACCCATGACAGTCAACGGTCAGACAAGTTCGAACCATTGGAATAATTATTGGAACAACGGGGGACCGGGTGGTGGTGCTGATCGCAGATACGACTGGAACAATATGGACCGATTCCGGATTGAATTATTTGCCAATCGCGGGACAATAGACACCAGACTAAACAATAGGGACGGTGTTAATGCACGAACAGCCCATCCATATGGCCAACACTTTGATACTGCCAATAGGGAACACTTTGCCCGTGGCAGGATAATCGAATTTAACCCAACCAGACTGGGCATATACTACTATGACGTAAACGGTAAGATTCCTTTGCGTGAGCTTATTGACGAGGCTGAGAACTATGACCGTGGCAATGCCATCGATTCTGTTTGGGATAATTTTCAAGATGTTCTGTCTGAAATCATACCCGAAGCTAAGACAGTTCTTGCTGTAATAAATCCATCGCAGGACGATGTGGATGCCGTTATCGCCAAACTCCAAAACGCCATGAACGATGTTGACCTTGCTAACAATGATGAGACACTAGAGGTTATATCCGACTGGATAGGTGCGAGATATACGGAAAACAGTAATGGAAAGCTAATCACTCCTTACGGAAGTCCTCCAAACCCCGAGGGCCATCTTAATCAAGCAGACTTTCTAAACTGGGGTGAATCAAACTCAAACCAAAGCTCGTTTACGACACGAAATGCTTTTATAGGAGATCTTACGGATAGTAGATTAGACATATCTAAGATATATTGGGAAGTCGGACTTGATTTGGACATTAAATTACCGGATGGCACCACATCTATTACTCAAGAGGACTATGATGGAAAATCTATAAATGGCGGCGATGAAAACGGCAGATTGCGTTTTCTCTTTGGCCTGAGAAGCAATAACAACGGAGATCAACAGTTTGTACTGCAAACGGCTAATCCAGGTGCTAATCCTCAAATTATGCAGCTTGGCCGTAATACTATGAGCATCCCTCTAATCAACTCGTTAAATGGGAGTCATCCTAATAATAATGGGGCCGTACCTGAGGCTCTTTTAAACGGCGTTTCGGGCAAAATAGGAATAGAGGGTAATGCTACCGGAGCGGCAATCCAATGGAATAATGTCAACGCTGCCCGTGTAGCAATTCAAAAGAATCATGGGACCCAATTCGCTAATCACAAAATAACCGTTACCGTAGACCAATTCAGAATCATCCACTACAACGCTACGGGCAAGGCAGCCCTGAGAGCTGAGGTGGCTATTGCCGAGACGGTTGTTCAGGGTAATTCTTCCAATGCTGATTGGGCGAAATTTAGACTGGCACTGATTGAAGCTAGAGAGATTCTTGGTACTCCCCGCCCACTACAGAGCGATGTGGATAGGGTACTGGCGGCTCTGGAAAAAGGCAAACTCGACAGCGAAAGCGAGATCGAGCAGACCAAGCAACTCGAGTGGGGCAGGATAGGCGGAGACGGCACTGCCGGTGGAAATGACAACTACACAACCATAGCGGACGATGGATTGAGCTTTGAGCAGGTAGTTCCTGAAAAAGGCGGAAGTCTGTGGATGGGTATTGACAATGGTAACAACGGGGGAACTACTTTCGATGCAACCGGGTTCAAGTATGTATATGTAGACATAGTTAAGAAGAACAGAAACGCCGGAACTCTAAATGGCAATCAAAATAATTTTGATAATTCTGAAGACCCGGATTCCGGTTTTAACGGACTGCATCTGCAACGAAATGGAAACGATTTTGAGATAAGCCCCGGTATCACAGATCCCAAAACGCTCCAGACCTATGAAGTGAGTGCTGATTCCAAAAAACCAACGGCAGGATTGGTAAGGTTTGAGGTGCCGGACGGACAAAAGGATAATCTGCAATTAAGATTTAATTTAGACGGAAGCACCGGAAATGCGGGCGATGGTCAACTCATAAAAATGGGCGGATTGTGGCTCTCTAACGATCCTGAGTTCTCGCCTAAGACAGAAGACTACAGAGCAAAACTAAGACGTGATAATACAGACACCAACTTTGTATCGGGAACAGCGGCGTTTGCCGGAGCAACCGAACACTCGTTTGCGATTAATAATGGCAGCGAACACTGGACATTTGATTCAAATGCGCCTGATACACGAGGGTTTATGAATATCAGCTATTATAAATATATGTATGTCGAGTTTAACCAAACAAGCAGTTTCGCAAGTCTCGGATTCCGTCCATTCAGGCGAGATTTAGATACAAAATACAGACCTAATAATAGCAATCTTAGTAATTCTATGCTTGAATCACAGGAGGAACCATCGATTTTAAGAATAGACCTGTCTAAGTATAGATTCTTCTACGCTGGCGGTATAGATGGTATAGATACGACACTAATAAAACCGATGTTTAATGCTGGAAGTACAAGCGACCCGTATCGGATGCAGGTCAAGGATGTTTGGCTGTCGAATAACGAAACCCTTGCTCCCACGCTCGAAATTGCAGAACAACCGCAAAAAGTATTTACCAGAGGTGACGAATTTACGACCGGAGGAACGATGGAATTTGGCACACGAAATGTAAACCAATTAACCCCTCGTCTTGAATACCCCCGCTATAGAGATGGTATCTACAGATTAGTACGAACTCCCGGCGGAAATGGGGTTACCGCGACTGAATCAGGGCATCTTAATTGGATTGGTAATGGTAATAATGATTGGCACAGCTACAGAGACGGAATGTGCTTTACCTTTGATTCGCAGGATGATGCCAATAATTTTGCAGCAGCGCTAACTACTAAATTCAGTTCGCAGAATTATACATTCAGTTTTCGCCCGGTTATCCACTACAGAGTTCCAAGAGACGATAGACCCGCAAATGAGGTAAATTTCTATACGATTAGTCCCGGTGATTTCTTCAATATATACAATTGGCATGATTCGGATAGAAGACGTGGTATTGATGTTGATAGGTTTGAAACTGAATACGGGTATAGACCCGGCGGTGATGCGGCTTGGGATATATATCAAAATCAAAATTCGCTTGTTAAATTTGCCGAAGGAGCCACCACCACAATCCCCATCATCCCGGAAATGGCAACGGGGTATGACCCGAACAAGCTGGGCGAGCAAATAATCACAATCAGCTATGGCGGGCAGGAGGTAACATATACCATCAATGTTGTAGAGGCTCCTGTTGTAGGGGAGTTCGAGGATCTGATAGAGGAAATCCACGACAGCCTCGCAACAGCACAAACCGAATCAGCGAGAGAGGCTTGGGAAGAGGCCGATGCTTTGCTGGAAAATCCCGACAACGCCAAATACTTCGATGCCGATGACAGAGCTACTCTGGACGGACTGCTTGCGATAATCGAAACTATCGAGGAGGCTATAAAAGCTATAGAGGCTCTGGTTGGGATTAAGAGTGATATGACTGTAGATAACGTCAAAATAGCGAAAGACACAACAGTGTACAGTGCGTTGATCGAAGCAGCGGAAGCTGCGAAAGAGGCGATAGACGACTTGACTTACACAGGACTGTGGGCTATAATTGACGATGGAGCGTTAGAAGCGGCTGAGATTCTCGTGGCGGCACTGAAGGCAAGGGAGATCTACACGGTGACGTTCCTAGATGCAGGCGGGGGGGAATTCCTAATTGTAGAGGCGCTTGACACTGACAATAAAATTCTTACTGAGCCGGCAAGCAAACCCACTCTAATCGGGAAGAAATTTATAGATTGGGTATGGTATGACGAGGAAGGCGAAGAGGTGGCTTTCATTTTTGAATCTTTTACTATTACCAAAAACATAACCCTCACTCCGTCCTTTGGGGTAGAACCGGTGGAACCCGAGGACCAACCCACGGTAACCATAAATATCGGAAAGATCGATGTCGGTGGTAACGAATCAGGTGAAGGATTTGGATCAACTGGTGATAAACTTACCTATACCGGATCTGCGTGGACACTGGTCGGCATAACTGCTTATGATGAAAATCCATCTGCAGCCAACGAGGTCTTCTCGCACTGGGAGATTTTACTGGACAAAGATAATCGGGAAAACGAAAATAGTTGGGAAATCTTCAGCTATGCTGATAATTTCAACTTTACGCTGCTGAGCGATGTAGAATTTAGGGCTATATATGCTCTCGAAGAAGAAATCGAAGATCCTAAGCCTATCATATTCTTGGTAGAGGGAGAGGTGGCCGTGGTCGGCGAAAGATACACTGCAAGCCCGATAATGACCGTCTACATCCCGGCCGGATACACAATAATCGAGCGCGGATACATCGGATCCTACTATCAGAATGGACATTCGATTTACGGTAGAGATCAAGTTGTTATGGAAGCACTACTAAAAGAAGATGTGCTAACAAACTTTGCCATCATCAAAATCGAAGGCGCTAACTTGGTACGATTCGAGGACAGAACCCGGCAATACACAACCTCATTCAGCGGAATACTAGGCACATGGGAATATCAGGTAATTGCGTATGTGATTGTCCAAAAGGGCGAGGAAGAGCCGCTAGTTATCTTCAGCGACTTGGTCAGGTATGGTGCAATAACGTAGGGACGAACTCCGTTCGTCCGTGTCCGCCCTCTCAGTCGGCGTTGCCGCCGACAGCTCTCCCAAAGGGAGAGCCAAGAGTGTCCCATACAAACTGCGTGTATCACCTTGCCTCTCCCTTTGGGAGAGGTGGCACGCCTCGGCGTGACGGAGAGGGCGACATTCTGCATTCTGCATTCTTAATTCTGCATTATTATTTAGGAGGTAACCATAATGAAAAAATATGAAAAGCCTGCGGTCGAGATTGTCGGATTCGAGTTTGACAATATGTGTTCGGATCCATCTGCGATCGGAATAGACCCCGGAACGGGAGCAGGAGACGATCCCGATTTCGAGGGAGAATAACCAAGCAAAATATTACGGGTCGGTGTTGTAAAAACACACCGGCCCTGATTGTTTTAGAGGCGGAATGTATGATAAAAACAGAGATAGCTAAGATAAAAATAGCTCTCGATAGCGAGAGTACAGGCTTTTGGGCCGAGCGTGCGGCCGAGTATGTGAGCGATTACGACCATCCCGATATGACCATTCGCTGCCGGGCTGTGGAGGAGATCATACCATGCGGAGCGTTGCGGAAAAAATACACAGCCGCAAGAATATATGAGCAGGACGGCAGGACGGTTATATACAATCTGGAGGGCGGTAATGTCGTGAGGAGCCTGTCCTTTGCGGACGGATACAGCCATGCCGATATAGAGCTGAAAGGCACCCATGATCTTGCTCTGAGGGAATATGTGGCGGCAAACGAGGCCTTTAACAACAGGGTGATTTTCGGCGGCGGTATAATCCTGCACAGCTCGGCGATACGGGCTGGCGGGAAAGGAATCGCATTCTCGGCGCTGTCGGGTACGGGCAAATCAACCCACGCAAGATTGTGGAAATCCTGCCATGGGGAGGATGTTGCCTACATAAACGATGACAAGCCCGCAGTATTGTTTGAATCGGACAGGCCGATTCTCTACGGCAACCCTTGGAGCGGCAAGACCGATATAAACAGCAATATCAGCGCTCCTCTTGCGGCGGTTGTCTTCCTAAAGCAGGCGCCTTACAACAAAGCCGAAGAAATATCACCCGCAGATGCCTATTTTAATCTGCTCGAACAGACCTACCGTCCCTACTACGACGGTGACATAGGACGGCGATCTATCGACAGCATCGAGAGACTGCTTGACAAGACACGGTTCTATGTGTTACAATGCAGCATAAGCGCCGAGGCGGTCGAGACGATAAAAAATTTGTTAGAAAGAGATAATGTCTTATGAAAATAAAAGACGGGTTTGTGTTAAAGGTCATAGCGGGAAGCGGTATCGCCGTTCCCGTGGGGGACGAGAGCGTCAACTGCAGATCGATGATCAAGATTAACCAAACAGGGACATTCTTGTGGAATATGCTTGAGAGCGGAGCCGAACATGGTCAGCTCGTGCAGGGATTGATGGATGAGTACGGCATAGAGCAGCCGCAGGCCGATACAGATGCAGCAGAGTTTGCCGCCGATCTGAGAAAGGCCGGAGTTTTGTGTGAATAGCCTATCCCGAACAGCGGCTCAGCAAGCGGTAATCGATCTTCTCGACGGCGGGCATGAGGTATGGCTGGATGCTACCGGAAACAGCATGATACCACTGCTCCTGCACAAAAAGAGCAGGGTTCTTATAAAAAAGAGCGCCCCCTACAAAAAGGGCAGCATAGTTCTCTATCAAAGAGAATCGGGGCAGTTTGTACTCCACCGCATTACAGGCCTATCGGCGGACGGCTATACCCTCTGCGGAGACGGACAGACCATACGGGAGCATGGTGTATTACCCTGCCAAATATACGGATGTGTGATAGGATTTATCAGGAAAAAGAAAGAATATACAACGAACAGCATCATTTTCCGTATCTACAGTTTTATATGGGGAAAGATTTTTTGTGTGCGGCGTTATCCGCTTGCATTATACAGGAGGTTGGCCGCTATTGGAAAAGACAGCTCTTAGTGCCGTGGAAAAACATTTTGTAGAGATAATATCTGCGGTTGTTTTTGGAACCAATGCCGACAGACAAACCGATGCAGATTTTGACAGATTGCGCTCTCTGGCGGAGGAACACGCCCTGAGCGCCATGCTTTATGTCGGCCTAAAAGAGATATATGGTGACCTAAACACCGACTGCTATAAAAAAATCGAGAACTCATTCTACTCCACACTGTTAAAAGGAACGGCTCAGGACAAGGCGCTCAGCATGATCTGCGATCGATTCTCAGAATGTAAAATACGTCACCTCCCGCTAAAAGGCAGGGCGATAAAGCAACTCTACCCCGACCCCGATCTCCGCACCATGGGGGATATAGACATATTGATCGATCAGGACAACCGCTCAAAGGCCGATGGGATAATGCAAAGCCTGGGTTATACCCCGGGAGAACGCTCCAAGATATGCTATGACTATTCTAAGGATATTATCCATGTTGAGATACACACCCAAATGTCCGACATCTCCGTGCTAAAGAACAAACACATCGACAACATATGGGAAAACGCAGTTAAAACTCAGCAATACACCTACACGCTGGGCCATGATGCACAGTTGTTCTTTGCGATATACCACATAGCAAAACACATCACCCTTACCGGATGCGGTCTGAGAATGGTTCTCGACATTGCCGTTATGGCCGACAGATACAGAGATTCTCTCAACAGGGCAGAGTTTGCGGACCGTCTCCGTGAAACGGGACTGCTGACATTCGCCTGCTATATATTCGGGATCATATACGACTGGTTCTCGGTACCCTCTCCGATAGAAGAGCGGACGCTCGATAACCATGCGGCAGATATGCTGCAAAAAATAATACTGAGACACGGTACCTTCGGAATGAACAACAGCGGATACGAAATCGCAGTGTTGCGGCGGGGTGCGTCTAAAAACGAATCGGGCGGGAGTTCCTTTTGGCGAAACATAAAATCGGTGTGGAAAAATGTCTTTAGAGACCCTGAATCAATGCGTATCAACTTCCCGATTTTAGAAAGACACGGTTGGCTGCTCCCGCTATACTGGGTTATCAGGGTGATAAAAAAACGCAAAAACGCCAAAAGAATACTAAAGATGGCAATAAAAGACGACAAGAGAATAGAAGACGAACTAAATCTTATGAAAAAAATCGGATTGTAGGGTACGCACCCCTGTGCGTACCGCCATATGTGTAATCACGGTAGGGGCGGCAATCTGCCGCCCGTGGGCATAAACAGGGCGTTTTTGTGTCCACGGTACGCACGGGGGTGCGTACCCTACAAATATCGGACAAATCGGAGGCGGTTGGAATCAAGGAAAACATAAAGGCATTAAGATGGATAATCGGCCGCACAAGGAAACACCTGTGGATGGTGGGCATAGTTGCGGTGATAGGGGCGGTTATATCGGGGTGTTACATTTGGTTTGCCCTGCTATCACGGCAGATAATCGATGCCGCTCTCGGCAGTCAGCCTCGCCGTGAAATCATATCAATAGCGCTTGTTATCGTCTCGGTGTTGCTGCTGCAGGTGGTGCTTAGTATTATCTCGAACAACATCAGGATACGGGCATTGTGCAGGATGGAGTATAATCTAAAGAACACCGTTTTTATCAGCGTTACTAAAAAGAAGTATAAGGAACTAACCGCATTTCACACGGGTGAGCTGCTCAACCGATTGATGAGGGATGCCGAAAACATAGCCTTGGCCGTTACCGAACTTATCGTAAGACCCGTTTCCTACATAACTCGGATTGCGGCGGGGGTTGCCGTGCTTATAACCATATCGCCTGTCTTTACCCTTGTATTTGCCGGTTGTGCAGCTGTCCTGCTGATTTTCGGACGGACATATAAAAAAAGAATAAAACCGCTATATAAAAAATGCCTCGAATCGGAGGGCGTCATACGGGGATACACCGCCGAATCTCTGGATAACATGGTTGTTATAAAGAGTTTCGGTGCGGCGGATATGACGCTGAAAAAAATAATGCGGCTGCAGGGTAAGAACTATAAAGCAAGGCTAAGACGCAATGTCGTCAACAATATCGCAAGCACCCTGTCCTATCTTGTCTTCACGGCGGGATACTATATTGCCTTGACATGGGGGGCGTTCGCCGTTTCGGGCGGGGCCATGAGCCTGGGAACGCTGGTATCACTGCTACAGATAATCAGCCAGGTTCAGGCTCCGATAAAGAGCGCATCGGGGTTAATGCCGCAGTTTTATGAGATGACCGCCTCTACAGAACGTCTTATCGAGCTTGAGGAGCTGGAAGAGGAGTCGGCGGAACAACTGCCGGAGCCTAAGAGTAATGCCGTTAAGGACAGGTCGTTTAACTCGCTTAATATAGGAAACATATCCTTTTGCTACAACAACACTAACGATAAAAATGTGCTGGATAACTTCAGCATGGTATTGAAAAAGGGCGAAATCGTCGGAATAAGCGGATTGTCGGGTATCGGGAAAACAACGATATTCAAGCTGATTCTGGGTTTGTATTCACCCGATAGCGGGCGGATGTATTTTGACACAGAGGGCGGCACGATAGACACAGACGAACGAACCCGCAGATATTTCGGCTTTGTGCCGCAGGGGAATCTGATATTTTCAGGAAGTCTGCGTGATAATATCATCTATGCCGCCGGGGACAATTCCACCATGCAGGAGCAGGAGCTTGCGGATATTATATCGGTCTGCAGGCTTGAGCAATTGGCGGCGGACCTCAAGGACGGTATTGATACAGAGGTTGGTGAGAGGGGATTCAGCCTGTCTGAGGGGCAGATACAGAGGGTCGCCATAGCAAGAGCCATAGCAAGCAAGGCTCCCATCCTGCTGCTGGATGAATTTACCTCAGCCTTAGACCAAGAAACGGAACTCAGTCTGTTTGACGGAATAAAAAAACTGGGCCGAAGCTGTATCATAATCTCGCACAAAAAAGGAACGCTCGCCCATTGCGACAGGGTTGTAACGGTGGGGTAGCCCTCTCTGTCATGCCACGGCGTGCCACCTCTCCCAAAGGGAGAGGCAAGAAGATACACAGGGTTTGCGATAACCAGGGGAAAAACACCCGCCGCTGCGGCGGCACCCTCTTTGCCAAAGAGGGCAAGGGGCTTGAAATTGTAACCTTTATGACAAATTGTTCAATTCCTTTGGCCATTATAGCTAAACCGACCACGTCATTTTTGTATATCACTCACAAAAATAGTTACAAATTGGTTACAGTTTCGGCAAACCCATAGACGGGGGATGGATTATGGTGTAGAATGATATTACAATGCAGAATGCAGAATTAAGAATGCAGAATTATAAAGGAGTTGATCCCATGAAAAAATCACTATCCATATTCACCGCAGCCATGTTGTTACTTATGGCGTTGACAGCCTGCGGTGAAACAGCCATCCTAACCGACCCCGATGACGAGCCCGACGACATCGTCTATATCAACCTGCCCGATGAAGACTGCGGGTATTGCGAGGTTTGCGACTGGTGCCTTGACGTGGATGTGGTTGAGGAGAATCAAGGCGGGGGTGTTCCGGCGGCGGATAAGAGTAGTAAGAGTGAGAGGAGTAGTCGGAGTAGCAGGAGCAGTTGGAGCAAGAAGGAGAGCGAAATGAGCGAATCAACAAGCTCGGAAAGTAGTTTGCCTGAGTCTTCAAACTTATCCAAACTCCGCGAACGGGATTTTAGATTGGGTGCAGTTCTTTTGTGTATCCATGAAGAATATAAAAATTATTCTCTTGAATTTTTACTCCCTGAGTTGTTTGAAAAATTCGATGCAATTCAAGTAATAGACAGCAACTTGTCATTTTATGAAAGCATGAAAGATCATCCTAACGCTATAAAAGAAAGGCTTGAATTTTATAGAAGTAAAGCAGGGACAGAATATAAGATAATACTTACTCCCGCTACTAAAGAAAGTGTATTAGAAGCTGTCGAAATGTTAGAGCAGAACCCGCATATTAGATATGCTCATCCTAATTGGATACTATTTCCGGCGACTCCAATACAATAAGATATTAAAAATATAAAGAATATAAGGAGATTTATAATTATAATCCCCTGCCCTCTTTCGTAAAGAGGGTGCCGCCGCAGCGGCGGGTGTTTTTCCCCGTAGGGTACGCACCCCTGTGCGTACCGTGTCATCATAGCATGACTGAGAGGGCGTGTAGGGGCGGCAATCTGCCGCCCGTGGTTGTGACTGAGAGGGCGTGTAGGGATGACCGCCCTCGGTCATCCGTGGTTATTGCAAGGGCGGGTGTTTTTCTATACAGTAAATTACAAAAAAGCACTTGACAGCGACAGATTTGGATGATATACTACTATTGAGTTGAAATAGGGACAAGGGAGGTGTCAGGATGCCGAATATAAAATCCGCTAAAAAGAGGGTAAAGGTTATAGCCGCAAAAACGCTGAGAAACAAAGCGTTTAAGTCGAATATGAAGACCGTCCTTAAAAAAGCCGATGCGGCAATATTGAGCAATGATAATGCTAAGGTTGAAACGGTCAAAGAAGCGGTTAAAAAGCTCGACCGCGCAGCCGCAAGGGGCATAATCCATAAAAACAAGGCCGCACGAAAAAAATCCCGGCTTGCGAAACGATTAAACGCTGCAGGATAAATTTTGTGTAGGGACGACCGCCCCCGGTCGTCCGTTTTCGAGTGCAAGCAGGGCGTTTTTCTATCCACGGATGACCGGGGGCGGTCATCCCTGCTTTTGTAGTAGGATAAAAAATATTATTGAAAGGTTAGTGCGAACATGAAACAATATTCCGCTGATAAGATCAAAAACTTTGTGATAATGGGGAGTGCAGGATCGGGTAAAACATCACTTGCAGAGGCTCTGCTCTTCAAGACAGGCGCAACCGACAGGCTTGGCAGAATCATGGACGGCAACACCGTCTGCGATTTTGATGCTGAGGAGATAAAAAAGCAGGCGTCTCTCACCTCGGCCGTGGCACCGTTTGAATACGACGGCTATAAAATAAATATGATAGACACTCCCGGTCTGATTGACTTTTCTGCAGGCTCTTTCGAGGGTGTCCGTGTTGCAGACACGGTTGTCATAACGCTGTCGGGAAAATCAGGGGTTGCCGTGGGTACAAAAAAGGCCTTTATACAAGCCCGCAAGTCCAACAAGCCCCGTGTCTTCTTTGTGGGCAAACTCGATGGAGAAAATGCGGACTTCTACAAGGTTTTCGAGCAGCTCAAAAACGAGTTCGGCTCCTCTGTCTGCCCCATAATCGTTCCTCATTATAATAACGACAAGGTCGAGTGCTACATAGACCTTCTTGAGATGAAGGCCTATAGGTTTGACGACAAGGGCGCAGCGAGCGAGGTTCCCCTGCCGGAAAGCGACCGTCTTGACCAACTGTTCGCCGCTATGAGTGAGGCAGTAGCCGAAACGGATGAAGAACTTCTCGACAAGTTTCTTATGGAAGAAAAGTTCACCCGTGACGAATTGATCAAAGGAATCAATCTGGGAATGAAAAACCGCAGTATCATCCCCGTGTTTTGCGGAAGCGCCTACACCCTTGAGGGTGTGGAACTGCTGCTGGGGGGAATATCCGCTATCTTCCCCTCTGCAGAAGAAGAGGCGGGCGAATCGGGCGAGGGCGAAGACGGTAAGACAATCGAGGTTAAATGCGATGAAAAGGGCTCTGTTGTCGCCTATGTCTTTAAGACTGTAGCAGACCCGTTTGTCGGAAAACTGTCATTCTTCAAGGTAATATCAGGCGTGTTAAAACCGGATGCCGTTCTCAAGAACATGACCACAGGCGAAAACGAGAAGATAGGCAAGCTGATATTTATCAAAGGAAAGAAACAGGAGGATGCGGCCTGCATAGTTGCGGGAGATATTGGTGCCGCAACAAAGCTGCAAATAAACACGGGCGATACCCTTTGCGACAATGCTCTGCGTGTAAAACTCAGCCCCATCGAGTATCCGCTGCCATGCTTTTCTATGGCGGTTGTCGCCAAATCCCAGGGCGATGAGAGCAAAATATCGGGAGGAATCAGCCGTCTCTTAGAGGAAGACCGCACACTCTCTTTCTTCAACAACGCCGAGACCCATCAGCAGATTCTCAGCGGATTGGGCGATCAGCATCTCGATGTCAGCCTTGCCAAACTAAAGAGCAAATTCGGCGTGGGGGTTGTTCTCGAAGAGCCGATAATAGCCTATCGTGAGACCATCCGCAAGAAGGTCAAGACCGAGGGTAAGCATAAAAAGCAGACAGGCGGCAGCGGACAGTTCGGCCATGTTTGGATAGAGTTTGAACCCTGCGAATCGGAAGAACTTGTCTTTGATGAAAAGATAGTCGGCGGTGTTGTACCCAAGGGATATTTCCCCGCTGTTGAAAAGGGATTGCGGGAGAGCGCCGTCAAGGGCGTTGTTGCGGGATACCCGGTTATAGGGCTCAAGGCTACATTGGTTGACGGCTCATACCACGATGTGGATTCTAACGAGATTTCCTTCAAGTTAGCGGCAGGAATCGCATACAGAGCGGGTCTTGCACAGGCGTCTCCCATACTGCTCGAACCCATATCTAAGCTAAAGGTACTTGTTCCCGATAACAACACGGGCGACATGATGGGCGAGCTTAACAAACGCCGCGGCAGAGTGCTGGGAATGAATCCGTCCGAAGATTCTATGGTTGAGATAGAGGCCGAGATCCCCGATGCCGAGACGGCAGACTTTACTATGTTAGTAAGACAGCTTACACAGGGAGCGGGAAGTTTTGTCCTCGAATTTGAGCGGTACGAACCCCTCCCCGGCAACCTCGAACAGGGCGTCAAAGACAAGGCCGCCGAACTCGGGTTGATATAAACTTACACCTACACGACCACCCCGCCGTTGCGGTGACCACAAAGGAAAAACACCCGCCGCTGCGGCGGCACCCTCTTTACGAAAGAGGGCAGGGGCTTGCATACTATAATTTCCAATTCCCCTCTGGGGCGGGGTGGCA
>WRME01000028.1 GCA_009777275.1 Oscillospiraceae bacterium | reverse complement strand
GAGGGGAATTAGAAATTATGGTATGCAAGCCCCTATTCCCCTCTGGGGAGGGGTGCCGCCGCAGCGGCGGGGTGGTCTGTAGGGGCGGCAACCTGCCGCCCGTGGTTATCACGGATGCGGCGGGGTGGTCTTGTAGGGTATGCACCCCCGTGCATACCGTGCAACAATATATAAAAGGAGAATCACCTATGTCTGTATTAGTAACGGGCGGGGCGGGATATATCGGCAGTCATACGGTTGCGGAGCTGCTGGACGGCGGCTATGAGACCGTTGTAGCGGACAATCTGCAAAAAGGACACGAGAGAGCGGTGACGGGCGGCAGATTCTATCACGGCGATGTCCGTGATGCCGAGTTTATGAACAGGGTTATGAGTGAGAACGATATAGACTCTGTCATTCATTTTGCGGCCGATTCGCTTGTAGCCGAAAGCGTTGCAGACCCGCTGAAATATTATAATAACAACTTAGTAACGGTTTTGTGCCTGCTCGAGGTGATGAACCGTTATAATGTTAAGCATATAGTCTTTTCTTCAACGGCGGCAACCTATGGAGAACCCCGCAACATACCCATTCTCGAAACAGACCCGGCCGAGCCTATCAATCCTTACGGCGAGACAAAACTTGCAGTCGAAAAGGCGCTGAAATGGGCCGACAACGCATACGGCATAAAATTTGCCGCATTAAGATATTTCAATGCGGCGGGAGCGCATATAAGCGGGGAGATAGGCGAGGATCATTCTCCCGAAACCCATATCATTCCTATAATACTACAGGCGGCGCTTGGCAGGCAGGACAAATTCACGATATTCGGCAGTGATTACAACACACCCGACGGCACCTGTGTGCGTGACTATATCCATGTTACCGACCTTGCCGATGCGCATATAAAGGCTCTCCGGAATCTCAAACAGCAAAACGAGAGCGATATATACAACTTAGGCAGCAGCAAGGGATTTTCCAACAAAGAGGTGTATGATGCGGCTGTTAGGGTGACCGGAGCGGATATAAAACTTGCATACGGCGACCGCAGACCGGGCGACCCTCCTGCGTTGGTGGCATCATCGGAGAAAATAAGACAGAAATTAGGCTGGACCCCAAAATATACCGAGCTTGAAAAGATCATAGAGACCGCATGGAATTGGCATAAAAATCATCCGAAAGGATTTAATTCTTGATGAACAGCAAACTAACGGTATGCAGTCACGACTGCGAATTTGAGGGTGATATATTCGGGGCGGAGCCTGTGTACTATTACCGCACAGGCAAGGGTGAGCTTTTAGTCTCAGGAGAGATTAAGAGCTTTTTCGGTCATCCTGATTTTATCCCGCAGTTTAACGAGGATGCCCTTCTTCCCTACCTGACATTCCAATACTCATGCCTTGATGAAACATTTTACAAGGGTCTGTTCAGACTTCCGCCTGCACACAGGCTTGTCTTTAAGGGCGGCAATGTTTATACAGAGCGTTATTACAGGTTTGACTTTAAACCGATTGTAAAACCCGAAAAGGACTATATCGACCAGATAGAGCAGACCATACAAAGATCGGTTGAGACCCGCAGAAAATCGGGCGAGACTGTCGGCGCGTTTTTATCGGGCGGCATAGATTCGGGTTATATAACCTCCTGCGTCATGCCGGACAAAACCTTTTCGGTAGGATTCGATTGTGACAATTTTGACGAATCGGTCTTGGCCGCAGAGTTGTCAAAAGACTTAGGCATAGAGAATCACCGCAGGATCATCACCGCCGATGATTGCTACGAGCTTCTTCCCGAGATAATATCGCAGATGGAGGAGCCTCTTGCAAATCCGTCATGCGTTCCGCTCTATTTTCTGTCACAGCTTGCAAGCGGCCATGTCAAGACTGTCTATACAGGCGAGGGAGCGGATGAGCTTTTTGCAGGATATGATGAATACAACGATACCGCAGGAATACGAAAATACAAACAAACCCTGCCCGCATTTGTAAGAAAATTCGCAGAGGGGATGACCTTTGTCCTGCCGGACGGCAGATTAAAACAGGCGATCATAAAGGGCGCCGAGAACACACGCAGGCATTTTATAGGGCAGGCGAGGGTGTTTGAACCGGAACAGGCCAAAAGCATACTAAAACCCAAATACAGCGCCGCCAAGCAGAGTGTAACCGATATAACCGCAAGATTTTACGATGAGATTCCCGATGCCGACAGAATCTCTATGATGCAGCATCTTGATCTGAATCTCTGGATGCCAGGTGATATAATGCCCAAAGCCAACCGAATGAGTTCTCCCCACGGGATAGAGATAATAGCTCCGTTGCTCGACAAGGACGTCGCAGAGATGGCCTGCAGACTTCCCGCTGATATGAAGATACGGGACGGCATTACGAAATATGCCCTGAGAAGAACGGCCGCCCGCAAACTCCCCGACCAATGGGCCAACAGAATAAAAAAGGGCTTCCCCGTTCCTATTCGGCATTGGCTAAGGCAGGAGAGTTTCTGCAATCTTGTTATGGATGAATTTACAAGCCAAAACGCAGAAGATTTCTTCTATACAAAAAAACTGGTCAAACTCTTGAATGACCATTACAGCGGCAAAAAGAACAACGCCAGAAAGATATGGACCGCATATATATTTTTAGCATGGAAACGAGGAAGTTCGCTATGAAACTATCGGAATTAATTAGTATAATCCCACACAAGACCGAGGGCGCTGATATAGCGGACGTTACGGTTATCGACATAGCCTATGATTCACGCAGGGCTGCTGAGGGCGTTATGTTTGTCTGCCTTGTCGGCGAAACAAGAGACGGACATCTGTTTGCGGCCGATGCCTACGGCAAGGGATGCCGTTTGTTTTTATGTCAAAAAAGACTTGATATAGAGCCTGATGCCATTCAGATCATAGTTGACGATACACGAAAGGCTATGGCGCTGCTGTCGGCTCGTTTTTTCGGCAATCCCGCCGACAAACTCAAGCTCATAGGTGTTACCGGAACAAAGGGCAAGACCACGACCGTCAATCTTATCGGAGGCGTTCTCGGAAGCGTGGGTTTAAAGGCGGGAATTATCGGTACAAACGGCATTGAGTATGCAGGAATCCTCAGAGGAACCATAAACACAACCCCCGAAAGCTATGAACTGCACAAAACATTTGCGGATATGGTAGAACACGGGGTTGAGTATGTCGCTATGGAGGTATCGTCTATAGGAATAATGCACAGCCGTGTATACGGCATAAACTTTGACATAGGTGTCTTTACCAACATCTCTCCCGATCATATCGGGCCAAAGGAACATGATTCTTTTGAGGACTATCTATCCTGTAAGGCAGAGCTTTTCAAAAACTGCGCCGTAGGATATATCAACGGCGATGATCCGAACAGTCTCAACATCATCAAGGATGCCGTCTGTAAAGTTCACACATTCGGAATCCATACAGAGAGCGGAATCATGGCAAAAAAGATAGAAAAATGGCGGGAATCGGACAAGATGGGGGTAACATTCGACTGTGACGGTCTGTCATTCTCCCTCTGCACACCCGGGGAGTTCAGCGTATACAATGCGCTTGCCGCAATATCTGTATGCGATCATTTCGGAATACCCCGAAGCGAGACTGCACGGGGCCTTTCCTGCATCACCGTTCCCGGCAGGATGGAGGTCATAACGGCATTGCCCGACCGCACATTTGTGATTGACTATGCCCACAACAAGCTAAGCCTCGAGAACGCCCTGACCACACTAAAGCAATACAATCCCCGCCGCTTGGTCTGCCTGTTCGGCTCTGTAGGCGGCAGAAGCGCCATGCGAAGACAGGAGCTGGGCAAGGTTGCCGCATCGCTCTGCGATTACTGCATACTGACCTCAGACAATCCCGCCAACGAGGATCCCATCAAGATAATCGAGGATATAAAAGAGGGATTTGACGGATACGACTGCGATTATTCAATAATAGCCGACCGAGAAGAGGCGGTCAAGTACGCCGTTCTAAACGCCGCCCCGGGCGAGGTGTTGCTCTTGGCCGGAAAGGGTCACGAATATTATCAAGACATCGGCGATCAAAAGATACCCTTCAGCGAAAAAGAAATCATCCTCAAGACTGCGGAGAGTGTGGGGGGGTTGATTAATTTTTGTTAATCGAACACCATTAATACATTTTTGTGGTATGCTTAGTTTAGGCATACCTTTTTTATAATAACAATTCAGGAGGAGTTTTTATGATAAGTATAAACAAGGTCAAGGAAGACGGCAGGGTGGTTCTTTTTCTGTCCGGCAGGCTGGACACGGCGTCTGCCGCTGATCTGCAATCGGTGCTGTTAGACGAGCTTGACAGCGAAAAGAATGTTGTGCTTGATTTTATGAATGTTGAGTACATATCATCGGCGGGGTTGCGTGTGTTGCTTTTGGGGGAGAAAAAGGCGATAAAAACAGGCGCAAAACAGACCCTCACAAATGTATCGGAAGATATTATGGAGGTCTTGCGGATAACGGGATTTTCTAACATTCTAACCATTCTGCCCATGGAAGAGGCCGTCCAATGAAAGCAAGTGAAGAATTTTTACAGGAGCTTGGCAGAGGAGGCGCCGAAACACTGGAGCTAATCAGCGAAATGGCCGAAATGGTAGCCTACTATCGGCGTATGCTCGAGAGATTAGAGCTCGACTCTCTGACAGGACTTCCCGGCAGTAACAAGTTCCGTGAATTTACGGCCGGCATAGAAAGTTTTGCCGAGAGTGTCGGTGTTATATTTTTCGATGTAAACGGACTAAAGGAATGTAATGATACCAAAGGACATCATGCGGGCGATCTGCTTCTGCAAAAGGCGGCCGAGAGTTTTCATGCCCTGACCGATGAGAATATCCGTGCTTTTCGTATAGGCGGCGATGAGTTTGTAGTGGTCATCACCAACCGTGAGGCAATAGTTGTAGAACAAACTCTTGCCAAGTGGCGGGAAATACTATCAGAGCTAAATGCCGCTAACGACGGCATCTATTGCTCTGTCGCCGCAGGTGCGGCATTCGGATCAGGCGAATATGAGATCGGCAGTATATTAAAACTTGCCGATGAGCGTATGTATGCAGAGAAGATCAGTATGAAAGGAGCAGAGACTTGAAGAAATGGGTATATATTGCGGCCGTGTCAGCGGTAATCGGGATGATCATCATAGATTGTATGCAGAACGCTGATCTCGATTTTGTCTATTCAGCAATCAGGGTAGTAGTTTTTGCTCTGGTTTTTGTTGTGGTCATGTGTTTTAAAAAGGCATTACGGCTTAGCGACAGGGATGCTCTCTTTACGGGAACGCTCGGACTTTGCGTTCTTGTTGCGAGTGAGATATACTCACTTGCCTACAGTCTTGTGTCACCCGAGCAGTATGGTCTTCAGGTTAGCGATTACAACGATGCCGGGTCATACCTCTTCTTTTTGGCGGCGATCACCCTGCTCCTGCTCCCTCCTCTGAGGATGGAGCGGCCGCTCCGATACGGGGTAAGCGCCCTTTCGGGAGTTATCATTATCCTGACTATATACTCTATAACATCCAATAACGAGAGCCTGCTCTACATCACCGTTATCGCAACGGCGGCCGTATGTGCGGCGTTGTCGGGATGGCTGCTCTATCAGTCACGCAGAATCAAGATACGCCTAAGAGCGACCTGTTTTGCATCATCCATGCTCTTTTTGAGCATTTTAGACATAGCCATGTATTTACTCAAATATAACGGCAATCTGTATCTCAACAATCTTTTGTCCCCGCTCTATCTGCTGTCCTATCTGTTTATAGGAGACGGTCTGCTGCGGTTAAGGGAGGAAAAACAGAATGGATAGTATAACCACCCAAATCCTCGGTGTATGCACCGCTATTATAATCCCCTTGGTTTTTGTTGCCGTTATGATAAAAGACAGGGTCAGCAGACGAATCATACTCTATTTTTGCTGGGGAACCTTTGCGGGATTCCTGTCATTTTTGTGCAATGATTACTTTGCCCAGTCGCAGGAACAGACCATGCGTATCACCACCGCCGTTGCCCCTATTGTGGAGGAGTTTTTCAAGGCTATACCGTTGCTCCTCTTCCTGAACAGAAAGAGATCTGCCCAAGCGGGTGAGGTTATCATATACTGCGCCTTAGCAAGCGGGGTGGGATTTTCGATTCAGGAATCCATCTACTATTTCTCCATGAGCGCAGGAATGGCCGGCGATATAGCCACCCTTGTTATAAGAACCATGACCACCGCTCTCATGCACGGTATGGCAACCGCTATATTCGGGATGGGGATGGCTCTGTTGCAAAAACAGCGGCACATACTCCTGCCGGTGCTATTTGGTCTTCTCACACTCAGCACGGCTATCCATGCGCTATTTAATCTGCTGCTGCCGACAAACGCCGCCGTTGTTGCGGTACTCATGCCTGTGGGACTGTATTTTGCCGGGCTGATTTTTTTGAGCAATATGAGAAAAGAAGGTCAAGAGGATGAATGATATGACGTGCCTCCCAAAAATATTTGATACATATTACGACAGGATATACAGTTTTATTCTATTTAGGGTCAAGAACACACATGATGCTCAGGATATAGCGTCGGAGGTGTTTTTCAGAGCGGTCAAGAGTTTTGACCAATTCGATGAGGGCAAGGCGGCGGTATCGACATGGCTCTTTACTATAGCGGTCAACGAGATCAGGCGGCATAACGCAAAAAAGCGGATATTTCTTACGATTGAGCAGGCAGAGGATCTGCCCTCCGACGATAATATACTCGACAGCGTTTTACATAGCGAGCGGGCAAGAGAGATGTATAACGCCATGAAGCAGTTGGATGCACGGCACAAAAATGTCCTTCTGCTAAGATATTACGGACAGCTTAGCAACAAAGAAATATCCCGCATACTAAAGATAACCGAGACCAACACAGAGACTATACTCTTCCGTGCCAGAAAAAAGCTGAAAAAACTTCTCACAGAGTGTGAGGTTTTTGAGGATGCGGGGTATAAGGTAATAGAAGACGGAGCAAAGGAGGCGGGTTATGTGTGAAAAGGATCTAAACGAGCTTTTTGACGGGGTTGAGATCATCCCCTGCCAAGAGGCCAAGCAACAGGCAAAAGCCCGTATGCTGGAGGCTGCGGAACAAATGAGTGATCACAAACCAAATATATTTAGGAGGTATATCATGGAACTTAACCAAACGGCAAGAAAGGCAAAATTCAGATTGACCAGGCACCATATGCAGGGTGCGGTTGCGATGCTGCTGGCGGGTATCATTGTGGTGTCTACAATGGTATTCACACCCGGCATAAATCTGCTCGGAACCATCTTCAGAGGATTCGAGGACGCAGAGGAGATAACCCTAATGGCATCACCGTCCTCTATAGATGCAAGGGCGGATTTTGAGACGGGAATCTTCACCCTCAGCGGATTACCCGCAGGAGAAACTGGGAATATCACCGAGGACCACATAGCTCTGGGAGGCTATTTAGACACAATGGCGGTAGAGAGCATTACCGCAGGTGATGAGTCGATCACCATAACACTCGTACAGGGAGAGTTCGGATTCTTTGACAGCGACCCTATGGTAGATTGGCAGGGTATTTCATCCGATGCTTTGATAGCTATCTCACCCGAGGCATTCAGGAACAAGAACTTCTTCTATCAGGCGGTTATCGAGGTTGTATACCCCGAGATGCTGATTGATGTAGAGTTTATCGACTTTAACCCCGATCAAGCGGTAAATCAGGTTGTCAATCTTACCCTTATCAACGATTCCTTTATCAGGGCTATCGAGGCATCGGACATAGCTATAACCGGAGGTATTGACGATGGCACGGTCAGCAATCTGTCCCAGAACGGTAACGGATTCAGCTTTAATCTGTCGGGAGTTCTGGACGGCAGTATCGATTCTATCGCAGTTGTCGTTACCGGAGACGCTCTTGAGAAGGGCTATGACCTAACAGCGGTTATACAAAAGGGCAGAGTTCCCTCTGTAGAACAGGCGTCCCCGCTTTATGCCACAACCCAGGAGAGGCAGGAGCTTGAGGTATATGTCGAGAACGACACATTCGCTCAGAACCTAACCCTGTCTATGCTAACATTCGAGGGTTCTGTGGGCCAAGCGGCCGTGGCGGAGTATGAGCGGGTTGACGACAATCATCTGAAACTTATCATAGAAGGCAGACTGGAGAGCGGTGAGGGCGGAATCACATTCAGCTCGGCGGCATTTGAGAGCGGCAGAGCAAGACTAACCGCATACATCCATGTAGCGCAGCCTGAACTGTATTTCTATGACGATCAGGTTATGATGAACACCAACAACCCGTCATTTAGGATAATGACCAACTACTACTCTGATGAGGTACCCGAGTTAGAACTCACAGTCGGAGGAGCGTTGTCAGGTACCACCGTAGCTAATTGGGAATGGGACGATTCGGTCATTACTCTCGAACTTGCCGGAACGGCGGTCAGCGGAGGAGCATTTATCGAGACCAAGGGTATGTTTGAAACACGGGTTGACTTTACCGTGAATGCAATCAATCTCGATATTGCACCGGAAGAACCGACCCAGACCCCGGTTATCAGATTCCACGAACCCTATAGCCAGTATGTGCCGCAGTACAGCAATCTGATGCCGAGCAATGAGCCATTCACATTTATTCCGACGGTAGATCCTGCCGATAGATTCTTCTATGGCGTTAATGTAACCAAGATGGCTCTCCATGTAAAGGTAACGGCGGTAACACAGACCATATCTTCGGTTGCCATGAGCGTTACGGCGGCTATATCTCTCTTTCAGATGTTTGACAGTATATTCGGATGGGGAATATTCGGACCGAGCGATCACTCTATCGTTATGGAGAGATTAGACGAGATCGAGAGGAAGATAGAAGAGGTCAATGACGAGGTCAAGAAGACACAGGACATGATCATACGAGGCTTTACCGAGAACAAATATGATGTAAACGGTATGTTCAACCAAGCGAATCTTGATTATCTCAGCCAATTTATCAGGACATACAGAAATATGATAAACACCCTTGAGGATAACCCCGATGAGCTGGAAAGACAGCTCAAAACCCACCTCACATACGGCAACAGCTATGGCAGTGAAACAAAGGCCTACAACGCAGTCGGAGCTATGTACAGTATGCTTAATAAACTCGACCCCTACACAACCAATGCCAGAGGTGAGGTAACAGGGGTTAATACCAACTCATTGACCTATGATTATGCAAAACTTGCAAAGATCGACACTCCTTTCTACCACAACACAGCCGATATGCTGCATGAATACATGGTAGGATGGGAAACCACCCTCTGCGGATACATCGCTATTATCTCGACTATATTTGACACCAACACCGCTTTCAACCCCGCATCGGCAAACTTTTACGCCAAGGAGAGAGACGATCTTCTCGACAGGATCATACAGGTAAACGAGAACATGACCAAATATCTTGTTGAAGATCATCTTATCTACTTTGAGGCAAGAGAAGAGTTTTACGAGGGTCTCGATAAGCCCTATGTTCAAGACGGAGCTGCCGTCAAGAACATCACCTACGGCCAACGCAGCTATAATTATGATGCCGAGCAGGCAATAGTTGTATATCTCAACAAAACCGGCGCAAAGTACGGATTTTTCAACACGGGCGACAGAGGCGTAGGCAGTGCGTACAGCGTTCCCTACGGCAGCTACAATGCCACATCCTCTAATGACACCACCCAGATCGGGACAGACTTTAATAACATAGCTTTGGGGGCAGGCAGCGTATTCGGATCATTCAGCAACATCAACAACAGGGGACTGACCTTTAACCAATTTATGACCTTGTTTACAAACGGTGCATGGTGGAATCCCGATTTTACATGGTCGCAATATTCTTTTGATAGAAAATCATCTCATACCCATCATAATGTTGTTCCGGGTACCGCTACAGCATCTTCTATATCGAGCAAACTCCCTCAGATCAACGCCACCGATATGTGGAAGGCAAGAATAGGAGCCGATGGGGCTAAGGTTACCTCAAGCGGGTACACCCTTACAAACAAAACAACCTATGCGAATATGCAAGAGCTAAAAAGCTTTAATCCGGTTAGTCCCATCAGAGAACAAAGACCTCTTAATGACCGCAAGGTAGATAAACCCATATCCGGAAACGACTATTACATCGCTAACTATGTCAGCATGAACTTTTTAACGCCGCACAACCGCAGCGTTGCCAACGGGGCAAGGTTATCCTCATTCAAACCGGACAACAATCCGCTCCAGGCAATAAAGTTCACCCAACTCGCCAATAACGAATGGAGACTGACGGTAGCCGTTTCAGAAAAATCTCTCTACACCTCAGGAGCAAACGTGTATCAGGGTGTATACAAGGATTCTAAGGAATTTAAGTGGAGATTAATCGACCTGGGCGATGGTGTCTACAACATACAAAACGTCGGCACAGGAAACGTCCTGACATTAGACGCTATAGAAACATTCGGCTTTGACGGCACCTACTTTAACAACACAAAGGCAAACGGAACTGTCCGGCAGAAGTTTGTTCTCTTCGATGCTCCCGTGCTTGCCTCAAGGCCTGTAAACGGCGGCAGGTATTATATCGCTAATGCTGCCTACGGTTTTCGTCTGACAACCAGAAACGCCAGCTTTGTAACCGGTCTTGTAACCTTTATGGAAGTTATGAGAAACTCCGTATACGGCAGCGAATACAACCTGGATTTGTGGGACACGAGATTTCAGGTAGAGTTTATAGACATCGGCGGAGGAAAATGGGTGCTGAAATATGTAAACTCAGGATACCTGTTAGGCGCTCATCCCAGAGATTCAAGTTCGGCCTATTTACGCACAAGCCGCCAAATGTACAACGAAACGGGACTGGGAGTTGACAGCGAACAGCTCAGGAAAAACACCAACTATCAGTGGCAGATAACCGTAAGCGCCGACAGCAAGGTAACATTCACAAACGTTGGCACTAAACTGGTCATGGGATACAGAGGTCTGAAAAATGTCGATGCTTTACAAGACTATTATATGAGCTTAAACCTACACCCCGCAAGAAACAGCGATGAAATGAAGTTCTACCTCTATGAAGCCAACAACACCGCAAGCGGATGCAGACATACCTATGATTCATCCGGCTACTGCACCAAGTGCCGTGAAGACTTCCCGATTATGATAGCATCGATGAGCAACACGACCATGCAGGCGGCAAAGAGCAACATACCCGTCCGTCTGCGGCCATACGCACCCGATGAAATCCTACTCCGCCTATCGGTAGGAACACCCGTAACCATCACCGGACGAGGAACAAACTCAGTCGGCAATCTATGGTACCGTGTCAGCATAGACGACAAGGAATATTGGATCTTTAGTGATAACTTGAAGTAGTAATGGAAAAACACCCGCCGCCCTCTCCGTCATCAATAACCACGGATGACCGAGGGCGGTCATCCCTACAGCCCTCTCCGTCATGCTAACGCATGACACCTCTCCCAAAGGGAGTGACGGACAATTAACAGTTGACAATGAACAATTGACAATTATTGTAAATACAAATTCGCTGGCAAAAATAGAGTTGGATTTCTATAATTTTAAGCCCCCGTAACTGTCCATTGTTCATTGTAAATTGTCAATTGGCATCATTCCCCTCTGGGGAGGGGTGGCAAACACTCGCAACAAAGTTGCGATAGTGTTTGACGGGGTGGTCTGCCTGTAAGGAGCATGGATTTTGGTGGTAGGCAGTAGGGTACGCACCCCTGTGCGTACCGTCCTATGTGAATTGCGGAGAAGGCGTGTAGGGGCGGCAATCTGCCGCCCGTGGACATAAACACGGCTGAGAGGGCGTCTCACCCCGTCAACCCAACAATCTCTTCCATGGACAGCATGGGTTGGAGCGCCTTATTGATTGAGCAGGCAACGAGTTTGGCTGCTTGCTTTATTATTGTGTCTATTTCACGCGGTGTTACCATCATGGTTCTGCCCCGCTCGGATACCTTTTCGCTGCTCATTCCCTCTCCGAGAAGCTCGTATGCCACCGTTGTCATGTCAACAACGGTAGGAACTCCTACCGATATGACAGGAAGTCCCAGTGTTTCCTGCGAGATCTCCTTGCGTGAGTTCTGCACACCCGATCCGGGTGAGATTCCCGTATCGCTGACCTGCACCGTGCGTCCCAATCTATCAACACTGCGGGAGGCAAGGGCATCGACGACGATTATTGCCTTTGGTTCTATCTCATTGCAGAGGCAGTGTATTATCTCGGCCGTTTCTATTCCTGTCCTGCCCATAACGCCGGGCGATATTGCCGCAACCGGCCGCAGTTTTTGGAGATCCTCGTATTCCTGCAGATCCGTTGCTATATGACGAGTGGCAAGGGTTTGGTCTATCGTGTGCGGGCCCAAGGCATCGGGGGTTATGTCGGAATTGCCGAGACCCGCAACAAGAATCAGCCCCTCTTTCGGAAGCAGAGAAGCTATTCCCTCGGTGATTGTTTCAACCTCTCCCTCAAAGTTTTCAGAAATGTTTTTTAACGAATCTATTTCAAAGGTAATGTATTTTCCGATAGGTTTGCCTAAAATTTTGGCGCCGTGGTCATCGGTTATGCTAACCGTTGTGACGGTGACACCCTCCCTGGTTTCGATCTGTTTATTAACACCCTCCGGAACTATTTCTCCCGCAAATTCGCAAGCCTCAAGAGCAAGGTCGGTTCTGATACTCATAACAACACCTGTTTCGTAAAAAAATGAATCGGGAATTATCCCGATTCTTAGTCTTTACAGATTGATGCCGTATAATACTGCGGTGTTTAAATAATTTCTCTGAACACCAGCACCCACAGCACGCAGGTGATAATGACAAAGACCGATGCTATCGCCACACCGATATAGAATTTGCCCTTGTTCTCTTCTTTGGTCTGCGGCATCATGCGTGATGCTTGCAGAGCTTTTTTTACGGGCTTGTATAAAAGCATTGTAACGGCGGCGTTCAGCCCGCCTTTAAGCAGGTTAAAGGGTACAAACACACGCATCATCATACCGACTACATCAGCACGGGGAACCCCCATATACAGCGGCGTGATAAGATAGTTCCACAAGACCATTACGGCGGTGGTTAGAATCCATGCCGCTATAAGCCCGATAACCGCACCGCTCAGACTGCGGTATTTTTTGTAGATGAATGACGCCGTGCAGGCAAAGGAACATCCCGCAACCACATTCATTATCATGCCGACATAACCCGTATCGCTGATCAACAGCATCTCTACATACGCCACTACAGTCGTTACCGCCATAGCCGCCAACGGCCCGTAAAGAAACCCGCCTATAGTGATAATAACATCCTTGGGGTCGTATGATAGAAACATTACAACCGGAATCCTGCCGAACAGCATCGCAACAAACGCAAGAGCGGCAAGAGCGGCAAGCACGCATATTTTTTTTGTATCGGTTCTCATATGTCAAATCCCTCTCATTACCAATTAAAACAAATCGGAATGTGTTCCTGTTCGAGTTAAATATAAAGTACGTTCGCTTTCGTCAATCTCATATATTAAAAGCCAATCATTGGTTATATGACATTCTTTGCATCCGATATAATTTCCCGAAAGATAATGATCTCTGTGTTTTTCCGATAAAGTTTTTTCGTTTGCAAGAATATTGATAATTTCGCTGAGTTTACGAGTGTCGTATCCTCTTTTTTCAATCCGCTTATAATCCTTTTTGAACGAGGAGTGATACTTAATTATCAGCATTTAGGTCCTCCATAAGTTCTTCCACAGAAGAAAAAGAACGACTTAAATTTTTTCTGCTTTTAACATCGTTAATGGCCGCAACCGTCTCTTGGTTAGGAGTGTTTGAATAAATATCAAATGGCAGCCGTTGTTCTCTCACAACAGATTTTGCGAACATATTTACCGCAATTGTAACATTAAGCCCTATGTCAAAACAAAATTTTTCCAACCCTTTTTTTGTTTCTTCATCCATGTTTACGTTCAATGATGTTTGTGCCACAATAAAACACCCCCTCTCGTTATCGCCTACTCGTCTTCTTCATCAAATTCATCTATGTCGTCATCTTCAAATTCAAACTCTAATGTTTCTCCGCAATCGGGGCAGTCCATTCCGCTAAAGAGCAGGTTTTCATCGTCTATTAGTATCTTGCACTGACAGCTCGGACAGATCGAGAAATACTCCTGGTCGCAGTCGCAGTCGCAATCGTCTTGGTCAAAGATTTCGCTCTCAAGATCGCCTAAATCCTCATCGATTTCATCGACAATCTCGTAAAGCTCCCCTGTTTCTTCGGCAAGCTCCTCTACCGTTGCGGCTATTTCGTCAAGCACAGCTGCTATTGCGTTATAAATCTTGCTCTCGTTTGTATCGGGAGATATATCCAGTCCCTCCAGCAAACCTCTCAGATAGGCTATTTTTTCTTTCATAATCAAACATTCCTTTCGTATTGTTTATTTTTTAACCCTCTCCATATATTCTCCGGTTCTTGTGTCTACCCTTATTGAATCGTTTTCATTAATAAAGAGGGGTACCTTTATTTCCGCTCCTGTCTCGAGGATTGCGGGTTTTGTCACGTTGGTTGCGGTGTCGCCCTTTTCTCCGGGGTCGGTCCGTGTTATCCTCAGTTCAACAAAGTTGGGGGGTTCTACGCCGAAAACATTGCCTTTATAGGACAATACCTTTACCTCCATCTCTTCGCGTACAAACTTAAAGTTATCGGACAAAACGCTGCCGTTGATGGGAACCTGCTCATATGTTTCGAGATCCATAAAGTAGTAGAGATCGCCGTCTTGATAGGAATACTGCATCTCTCTGCGTTCTACAAAGGCCGTCTCAAACTTCTCATTGGGATTGAATGTACGCTCTAAAACAGAGCCTGTGATGACGTTTCTTATTTTTGCCCGAACAAAAGCGGCTCCCTTTCCCGGTTTAACGTGCTGGAACTCTACAACCTGCAGAACATTCCCGTTCATTTCAAATGTAATACCATTCCTGAAATCTCCGGCTGAAATCATTATCTTACCTCCGTTTTATATCTCTTATTTTAATGTCTCTCATATATTTTAACCTATATATATGAATAATGCAAGGGGTTTAATGAAATTTATTGCACCACCGAGAAGGTTCTGTCGGTGTAGATATAATCGCCTCTGTATATAACGATTCTGTCGTTTTCGTTCACATAGTATATATCTCTGATGGCATCATCGGTAAAGGTGCTCATGGTGTAGACCACCAGTCTTACCGGATATTCAGGGCTTATGACCATGAGAGGGCCGTGACGCAGGTCGAATCCCGCCTTGAACATCTCACGCTCATATGGCAGATCGAATGGATGGACATCATCTGCGTTGGCATAGACGCCGTCCGACACGCAGAGCCTTTGACCCATAAATACGGTTATGAATATAGCAGATATTACCTCAACCTCCGACAAAAGAACCTCCCCGTCATAGACCCGGACGGTCGCAGTGACGGGGTATTCGGCCTTGACGACATACTCGTTATCCCTTTCTGAGATAAACTCGTCTGCGGGGAGCCAGACCGTTTCGGGATAGTCAAACCTGCTCCTTGAGATTGATCGGGATGAGCTGTCAGAACTCTCGGAGGTTCGGGAGGACAGGCTCGTTCTCGTCTGGGATGAAGAGGACTTCAGCTCATAACTCTGCCGTGTTGCCGACGTTGTCTTGTCGGGCGCACTCTCTTCCGATGTTTCCTCGGGTGCAAGGCTGTATTCCCGCCTGATTTCATCCATAGAATCCCCGGTAGGACGAGCGATAACGGGGAAATACTCATCCTCATCCGTCTTGGACACCAATCGGGGAGTGACGATAATCACGGTTATAAAAAACACCGCCATCGAAAGAGCGATGAATTTTTCTCTCTTTATATACTCAAAAATCCTTAAAATACTATAGGTTAGCTTCACTTTATTTCCTGTTCGAGCATATTAAACTCGTCTGTATCAAAAAACCTTCCCAACTCTATTTCAAACCCGTCACACAGCTTTTTTATGGTCACTATGCCGGGGTTGTTGCTTCTTTTATAAAATATCCCTCTTATGGTTGAATCCGGCACGCCGGAAATATAACTTAGTCTGTTTATTGTTATATTGCGTTCCTTGCATAATTCTTGTATTCTATTAGCAACCAGATCTCTTATGTCCATTAGCGTACACTCCTTTTTTATTGTATTTTGCCATATATAGCAGAAAAATGTTTGTGATATATAGCAAACAACGAGAATTTTCGCAAGTTTAATAAAACAAACGAGAGATTGTTATCAAAACCCCTCGTTTTTGTTAATTATTCATAAATGTTGTTGACCTGTTATAAGTGCTCTCTTGGTCACGCCCTCTCAGTCGCCGCAGTAACCACGGATGACCGAGGAAAAACACCCGCCGCTGCGGCGGCACCCTCTTTACGAAAGAGGGCGTGGGGCTTGCATACTAAAATTTCCAATTCCCCTCTGGGGAGGGGTGGCAAACACTCGCAACAAAGTTGCGATAGTGTTTGACGGGGTGGTCTGCTACAATTGACAATTTTACGGGGGGTAAGCACGAAATACAAAAAAACA
>WRME01000027.1 GCA_009777275.1 Oscillospiraceae bacterium | reverse complement strand
AAAATTCTTGTGGGGGTCCCCTCCCCCCCCCGGTGGGGGGGGGGGGCGGGGGGGGGGGGGGGGGGGGGGCCAGTAGGGTACGCACCCCCGTGCGTACCGTCTCCTGTGCATATCCTACAAGACTCATATCAACCAATTATTTTTATGGAGAGTGATACAGGATGAATGAAATGGTCTTTAATATGCCTAAGAAAACCATACTCAGCGGGATACAGCCGACAGGGGTTTTTACCCTCGGCAACTATATCGGAGCTATACGCAACTGGGCTTCTATGCAGGAAGAATACGACTGTTTTTATGCGATTGTTGACCTGCACGCCATTACGGTGCGGCAGGATCCGAATGTATTACGCCGGCAGTCTTTAGACTGCTATGCTCTGCTGCTTGCCTGCGGTCTTGACCCCGCAAAGTCGGCGGTCTTTATACAAAGCCATGTTCCCGCTCATTCTCAGCTGAGTTGGATTCTGTCCTGCTATACACAGTTTGGTGAGTTGTCGAGAATGACCCAGTTTAAGGACAAGTCCTCACGATATTCTGAAAACATCAATGCGGGATTGTTTACCTATCCTGTGCTTCAGGCGGCCGACATTCTCATATACAACGCCCATTATGTTCCTGTGGGAGCCGATCAAAAACAGCATCTCGAACTTGCGCGGGATATAGCCGTCCGGTTCAACACCGTGCATGGAGAGACATTCACCCTGCCCGAGCCGTACATCCCAAAGGAGGGTGCAAAGGTCATGTCGCTGACCGATCCTACGGCGAAAATGTCTAAGTCTGACGATAACGCAAATTCGTATGTATCCATACTCGACCCGCCCGAAATGATAATGAAAAAGTTTAAGCGGGCCGTTACCGATTCTGACAGCGTGGTCTGCTATAAAGAGGGCAAGGACGGGGTTAATAATCTTATGACGATATACGGCGTTGCAACGGGAATGACCAACCCTCAGATAGAATCCGAATTTGCCGGAAAGGGTTACGGTGATTTTAAAACAAAGACCGGGGAAGCTGTCGCCGAAATGCTGCGTCCCGTTCGTGAAGAATACGCAAGACTGTCGGCAGAGAAAGACTACATCCGTGACTGCTACACCGCAGGAGCCGAAAGAGCCGCAGCGGTCGCCCAAGCAACCCTGAGAGAAGTGTATGATAAAATAGGGTTTGTTGTGTAGGGAGAGCAAAGTGAATATTTACAGAAAAGGAATGAAAAAATGTCATATGAATCGATAGATAAAATGCAAAACATTTTATCAAAAACAGTCTTTGCTCATACCGATTCTCCTAAAAAAGCTGCCGGTAGAGCTTTGGGTACTATAATTGAAATAATCAGTTTTTATTTAATAAAAACATGGGGATATGAATTTTCAATTGCTATAGAAAGACCTTTGACTGAATATGCTAATCCGGGTATTAAACACAATGTCGAATTTACTCTGCACAGAGGTGAAAAAATAAAGAGCATTGATACGCCCGATTCAAAAAGCATTACATCGAACAAGATACATAGTCTATGTTCCTTGCCGCCTTGTTTTGTAAGAACTGCAAATAAAAATTTAATTAGAGAAAATGTTTTAAGAAATGCTTGTACAGTTGCGATTGCCGGATCATCTTTTTGTAACGCATATTTTAATGAGGATAAAACACAGATACATATTTATGAATTGCAAAACCAACCCTATGCAATGATCGAATGTAAGCGTGTAGGTGTGGAAGAGGGCATGAAGAAAGGCCCGCAAACTATAGAAAAAGCAAAACAAGGTTCATATGTGGCGAGAACTGTTTCTTCCATTCAGAGAATACGCCGAATTGACGGCAGTATATCCGGTGTTGCAGAAAAGGATGGGGAACTCGTTTTAATTGATGATTATAACACATTTATAAAAGATGTTATATCAACGGGAAATAGAGAGCTTTTAAAAAATTTCATTTTAACAATCGGTATAGTTAGTAATCACGGAAATTGGTTTACATCAGAAACCCAAAATAAAGAAATGAAAATTTTAGCACAGTCATATGACTGGCTGTTGTTCTTGACTGATGATGGATTATCTATGTTTCTTCACGATGTTTTATTAGATAATAAATCTGTTTATTTGCCTATTAAGCACGCCTTTGAAGAAAGCTATAAGAAAAACAAAAAGGCTAACCATTTTACGAAAACCAACATGGATGTTGAAGCAGATCGATTGTTGACATCCTATTTTATAAAGAATATATCAAAAATACAGGGTTGGTTTAATGTAATATCTCCGGCAAATGAACATATTTCAGAATTAAAATCATCATTAAAAAAACTGGCGGAGTCGGAGGTTTAACAATGTCGGCAGGAAGGCAAGCTTTTACTGAAAATAAAGATTGGTGTACACCTGTTAAATATGTTAATGCTGTAAAAAAGGTGTTTAACGGTGTTATTGAGTTAGACCCGTGTTCCAGTGTTTATTCTATTGTAGATGCAAGAACAGAATTTCTTTTACCAAGAGCTGATGGATTAGAAAAAGAATGGAACTATAGAACTATATATGTTAATCCTCCATATGGTAATGATAAAATGCGAAAAACCACAATACGCCATTGGTTTGAAAAAATATATAAAACCCGAAAAGAATATAATTCGGAAATTATTGCGTTGGTTCCTGTTGCGACAAACACATTGCACTGGAAAAAATACGTCTACCCTGTAGCTTCGGCTATATGTTTTTTATACGATACCCGATTAAAGTTTATTATTAACGGTAGCAGTGATAATAAAGGCGCCCCTATGTCTTGCTGCGTTATATACTATGGCAATGATTTAAATTCGTTTGTCGATGCTTTTTTTGAACACGGAGCAGTAATACCGCTTAACGGTATTACCTGTCCTAAATACGAATAATACAAGAGAGGTGATTATCTTGAAAGGCAAGATTCTATTCTATGTAATAATTACAATAGCGGCGTTATTCCTGCTCAGCGAGGTTGCTGTCTTCTTTTTCCTGCTCAGGCGTATATTCAGAATCGTAGGCATGATCACCCTCATTGTCCTTGCGGTGGTTGTGTATGTGAAGTTCACCGAAAAAAAGAAGTGAGATTATTCAGATAGGAGAAATGTTGTATGGTTAATCGTGATTATATGAAATCGCAAATTGATGTTTTACCGGAAAATATATTGGAAAAATTACAAGAATATATTATTTTCCAAAGATTTAATATCGGATTGTTTGACAACGATACAGATTATTTAGAATCCATACCGGGGATGGCAGAAAGCATAAGAATAGGTATGAACACGCCGATTTCCGAATGTTTTGAATAATGTATTGTAAAAATACTGCGGATGTGGACACATTATGAATAACACATTGCATAAGGAGCGTGATTGATTTGAAGAAGTTTTTTCGTGTAATAGGTATAGTAATATTAGTTTATTGCATAGGTTCTTTAGCGCTTTTGGGTATAACTTGGGGTGCTCTTCTTATACTACTCCCTGTAAAATATATTTTATATCCATTACTTATTTTAATTGGTATAGCTATTTTTATCTATTTTATAGTATTGTTCATAAGATATGGTCGGGATTAGGGTTGCTGTTGATTATACTTATTGCATATATTTTATAACAAACTTGTCCTGCGAATATATTATTTCTCCAAAATTCGTTTGCGGCGGTCGATGATAGTTGCAATTTTCTTTTTAATATGTTATAATTAATTGATTTTACTAAGAAAATGAGGGATGATGTTGGCAAACACTACATTTAGGATAGATAGCTGTAAGAGCTGCGAATTGTGCGCTGTTGTCTGTCCGAGAAAAATAATTTTTATGGAGCCTGAAAAGACCAACGCAAGAGGGCTGCATTATGCTGCGATAAAAGAAGCAGACATGGAAAAATGCACGGGGTGTGCGTTTTGCGCTACAATATGCCCCGATTGTGTGATCAAAATCGAAAAATAGCGGAAAGGATAGTTATTTTAAAATGGGAACAAAAGTTTTACTTAAAGGCAACGAAGCAATAGCCGAAGCCGCTATGAGATGCGGCTGCAGATACTTTTTCGGGTATCCTATAACACCTCAGTCTGAGATAGCCTCCTATATGGCAAAGCATCTGCCGGCTAGAGGCGGCGTGTTTCTGCAGGCCGAGAGCGAAATCAGCGCGATCAACATGGTCTACGGAGCGGCAGGATCGGGTGCGAGAACCATGACAGGCTCCTCAAGCCCGGGAATCAGCCTCAAGATGGAGGGAATCTCCTATATAGCGGCTGCCGATATACCCTGCGTTATCGCTAACATACAGCGGGGAGGCCCCGGTCTCGGAGGAATCCAGCCTTCTCAGCAGGACTATTATCAGGCTGTTAAGGGCGGAGGACACGGCGATTATCATACGCTGGTATATGCGCCATGGTCTGTACAAGAGATGATGGATCTAACCGTGCTGTCATTCGACAAATCGGATGAGTACCGTGTTCCTGCTATGCTCATGGCCGACGGAACATTAGGACAGATGATGGAACCTGCCGAACCGCCGCCATTTCAAGATCCCCCCAATCCCGCCGATAAAGCCTATGCTACCGTAGGAACCGAGGGCGGCCGTGGTAAGAATATCATAAATTCGCTCTATCTCGATCCTCATAAACTTGAGGAGGTAATAAGAGAAAGATACGCAAGATACGATATAATCAAAGAGAAAGAACAGCTCTGCGAAACAATGTATACCGATGATGCCGAGGTTGTGGTGGCCGCATACGGCTCCGCCGCACGAATTGTCGCCACTGCGATAAGTTCTCTCAGAGAAAAGGGCGTCAAGGTCGGTCTTATCCGTCCTATAACCCTGTGGCCCTTCCCGCAGAAGGCTTTTGACACGCTAACCGCAAAGGTTATCCTAACCGTAGAGCTGAACATGGGACAGATGCTGGACGATGTCAGGCTTGCAGTCGGCGGCAGGATTCCCGTAGAATTTTACGGCAGACCCGGAGGAGTTGTTCCGGGTGCGGCTGAAATAGCCGACCAGATAATGAAATTAGTGTAGAAAGGATATATATTTATGGCAGTAATATTTGACAAGCCCCGTTCGCTGACCGATGTTCCGTTTTCATTCTGCGGCGGCTGCGCCCACGGAATAGTCCACACATTAGTCGCTCAGACAATGGACGAGCTTGAGATAACCGACAAAACCATAGGCATAGCATCGGTTGGATGCAGTGTTATGGCATACAACTTTTTTGCCTGCGATATGCAGCAGGCGGCGCATGGCAGGGCCCCTGCCGTTGCTACAGGGGTTAAGCGTGTTCATCCGGACAGGATGGTTTTCACATATCAGGGAGACGGAGACCTTGCGGCAATCGGAACGGCCGAGACCATTCATGCGGCGGCAAGAAGTGAGAACATAACCATAATTTTTATCAACAACGCTATCTACGGAATGACCGGAGGACAGATGGCTCCTACATCGCTTTTGGGGCAGGTTACCCAAACAACGCCCAAGAAGAGAACGGTCGAGAGTCAGGGATACCCGCTCAGAGTTAGCGAACTTCTCTCTACTATAGAGGGATCTACCTACATCGAAAGATGCGCCGCAAACAATGTTAAGAATATCAGAGCAACCAAAAAGGCTATAAAAAAAGCCTTTGAGATACAAAAGCAGGGCGGAGGATTCTCGCTGGTTGAGGTTCTGTCAAACTGCCCCACAAACTGGGTCATGTCCCCCAAGGCATCTATGGACTGGATAGAAAGCGATATGATGCCCTGCTATCCTTTGGGCGTTTATTGCGATAAATCAGCGGAAAGAGGTGTTAAGTTTGACGCATAGTATTATTATTGCCGGATTCGGCGGTCAGGGTATACTTTTCACAGGCGAACTCATAGCATATGCCGCTATGAACGAGGGCAAGAACGTGACATGGTTCCCGTCCTACGGCCCCGAGATGAGAGGCGGAACCTGCAACTGTCATGTAACCGTTTCGGATACTCCTATAGGCACTCCCAAGGTTGAACAGGCGGACACCGCTATCATATTCAACCTACAGGCTCTCGACAAGTTTGAAAGCAAGGTAAAGCCGGGCGGAACCATCATTCTCGACAGTTCTAATGTAAAAAGAAAGGTCGAACGCACCGATATAAACGTAATCTACATGAATGCGGCCGATGAGGCTGAAAAGATAGGCGAGAGACTTCTTGCCGGAATGGTTATGCTGGGCAGATTCCAACAGCACACCAAGATTGTAGAGCTGGATTCGCTGATCGGCGGCATGAACGAACGCGTTTCAGCCAACAGAGCGCACCTCAAAGCAATCAACGAAAAGATGATCCGAAGAGGAACAATGATCAATTGACAATTGACAATGGACAATTGACAGTTATATCAATGCAGAATTCAGAGTTAAACAGGGGCTTGTAATTACAAGTCCCTGTTTTGTTGTAGGGGCGGCAATCTGCCGCCCGCATTCAGTAGGGTACGCACCCCTGTGCGTACCGTCCTTAATAAATATCCTGTGCGTACCGTGGTTACGTCAACGCCGACTGAGAGGGCAGCATTCTGCATTCTGCATTCTTAATTCTGCATTCTGTATTGTCTGCCTTTGTATCACTTTAACCCCGTCTATAATATTATATAATATGTAAATATAAAATCTAAGCTCCCTTTTTTTCGGCCCGTGATTAAAACAAATATAATCGGGCAAGAATATTTATGCAAACACATACAAGAGGGAGTTGTAAAAATATGACGGTTAAACGCGGCGAGATATACTATGCCGATCTAAGTCCCGTGGTAGGTTCAGAGCAGGGCGGTGTCCGTCCTGTGCTGATAGTGCAGAACGATGTCGGCAACCGATACAGTCCGACTGTTATAGCGGCGGCAATTACCAGCCAGATGGATAAAAGCAAACTTCCGACACATATAGAATTGGGGGCATCGAGCTGCGGGTTGCAAAAAAACTCGGTAGTATTGCTCGAACAGATAAGAACCATAGACAAAAAGCGCCTCAAAGAGCGGATGGGAGAACTCGACACAAGATCCATGACCAAGATAAACAGCGCCCTGTCGATAAGTTTCGGACTCGGACAGAACGGATTTACATAAATGAGAGCCGTTCTTTAAGCCGACAGGTCAAACTGTGAATTGTATAATTCCGCATAGAATCCCCCTGATTTTAAGAGGTCGTCATGCCGCCCCTGCTCTACTATATCGCCGCCGTTCATAACCAAAATCAGATCGGCGTTTCGGATGGTAGAGAGCCTATGGGCGATAACAAAGGAGGTACGTCCTTTCATAAGGCTATCCATAGCCTTTTGTATATCAATCTCGGTTTTGGTATCAACGGAGCTTGTAGCTTCATCGAGAATAAGCATTTTCGGATCGGTCAGTATCGCTCTTGCTATGGTCAAAAGTTGTTTTTGACCCTGAGAGATATTGTCCGATTCTTCGTTCATCACGATCCTATAGCCATCAGGCATGGTCATTATAAAATGATGGGCCCTTGCCGCCTTTGCGGCCTGTACAACATCGACGTCGGCGGCCTTGCGTTTGCCGTAACGTATGTTTTCCATTATGGTATCGTTGTAGAGCCATGTGTCCTGCAAAACCATTCCGAACAGGCTCCTGAGATCCTTGCGGCTCATGGATTTTATATCCCTGCCGTCGATGAGTATCTGTCCTCCGTCGATCTCATAGAAACGCATGAGCAGTTTTACGATAGTGGTCTTTCCCGCTCCGGTAGGCCCGACTATCGCCACCTTCTGCCCGGGAGCTATAACTGCGGAAAAGTTGTTTATGACAACGGTATCGGGATTGTAGCCGAATTTTACGTTTTTAAACTCGATCATGCCTGTAAATTGATCGGGCGAAACAGGAGCGGCATCATCCCCATCGGGGATTTCGTCAGGACAGTCTAAAAACTCGAAAACCCGCTCGGCCGCTGCGGCCGTCTGCTGTATGACGTTAGAAGCGTTGGCTATCTGGGTTATAGGCTGGTTGAAGGAACGCACATATTGAATAAAGGCCTGAATATCTCCTATGAGTATACTGCCCGATGACGCCATATACCCTCCGGCAACGCATATGCCCACATAGCCAAGGTTTCCTATGATATTCATAAGAGGGAATATTATAGAGGTCAAAAACTGTGACTTCCATGCAGAGCCGTACAGTTTTTTGTTATGCAGGTCAAACTTTGCTATGCTGTCATTCTCGCCGTTGAACGCCTTCATAACGGTATGGCCGCCGTACATCTCCTCGACATGACCGCCCATGTCGCCGAGATACTCCTGCTGTTGTTTGAAATATTTTTGCGATGATTTTATTATAAAGACCATCAGTCCCATAGAAAAAGGCACCATCAGCAATGCAATGAGGGTCAGCTGCCAGCTTATGGTCAGCATCATTATAAGAACGCCGACTATAGATGTAAATGAGGTTATAATCTGGGTAAGACCCTGGCTGAGCGTTTGGCTCACGGTGTCAACATCGTTGGTTATGCGGGAAAGAATATCGCCGTGGGTTGTTTGGTCGTAATAATTAAAGGGGAGAGTGTTTATTTTGCGGGAGATTCTCTGCCTGAAATCATAGGTTATCTTCATCGAGATATTTGCCATGATAAACCCCTGAATGTACGAAAACAATGTACTTATCACATAGAGCGCAAGTACAAACATGAGTATGGCTGAAATCCGCCCGAAATCGACAGTACCCGTTCCTGCGGCCGTTGCCGCAAGACCCGAAACAAGAACCGATGTAGCGTTACCCAATATCTTGGGGCCCGCTATCATAAATGCGGCTCCTGCGGCCGAAAAAACCATCACGACTATCAGTCTTATCTTATAGACAGAGAGACAGTCGAGCAGTTTTTTTATAGTGCCTTTAAAATCAACCGCCTTTTCGCCTGTACCTCCGAATGCTGCGCTGGGAGGCCCGCCGCCGCCTTGCCGTCCTCTGCCTCGTCCTCCCTGCATAGGATTGTTGGTCCGTACCATCATAGGTTTGTCTCTCCTTCTCCGGAATTGTTATCTCGTTTGATAGCGATTTTTTCATCTCGGTATATTCAACAACGCTTTCAAAAATATCTTTTAATGCCGATACGATCGGAACAGCGACAATCATGCCGAAAATCCCCGCAAGCGATCCGCCTATCGACACGCTGATAAAAACCAGCAGAGGGCTTATTTTAAAGGAGCCGCTCATCAGCTTTGTCGAGATAATGTTGGCGTCTATCTGCTGAATTATAAGAAGACCGATCGCAGCGATAAATGCCGCAGTGATATTCTGCGTAAAGGCTACGATAAGCACCGCTATGACCGAGCCGAATATAGACCCGAAATAGGGTATGTAATTAAATATACCCAGCACCAGCCCTAATATCAAAAAATACGGTGATCTCAGCAGGGCAAATCCGATGGTAGTGACAACCCCAAGTATGCAGGCATCGATGGTCTGGGTCTTTATATACCGCTTAAAGTTGCTGTTTAGTTTGCCCGAATACTTGCTTATAGCGTTATAAACATCGTTGGTTGTAAAGAGCAGCAGAAGTTTTTTGATAAGTCTTAGAATCTTATCCTTTTCGATTATGGTATATATTGATGAAACAAAGGCCAGAGCCCCGGTAATTATCGCAGACGAGACGCTGAGGATAGCGTTTATAGAAGAGGTGATACTGTCGCTGTTGATCTCGCCCAGCATCTTTTGAAGCGACTGCATTATACCTTCCAGATCTATCTGCAATCCGAACAGATTCAACTCGTTTATACGATCGATAAAATGCTCGGTTCTCTGGGCATAGAGAGCATAGTTGCTGCTGAAATGATTAATGCTCCTGTTGATAACGGGGATAATAAGATACAGCACCAAAAACAGAATAAATGCCGAGAACAACAGCATTATAATAAGGCTCAGCACCTTTTTTATCTTGATGATAAATCTTATCTTTGTTTTAACAAGTATTTTTTGAATAGCGCTGAAGGGCATATTTATGATATATGCCAGCAAAAACCCATATACAAACGGGGTTATCAAATCCCATGCCTGTCCTAAAAACCCCGTGAAAAAGCTCAGCTGATCTATGACTTTATAAATCACGATAACAGCTGCCGCAAGAAACAAATATGGCAGAAAAGATTTAAATTTCCTTGATTTTAACATCTTGATCATAAAGGTGTCCTTTCGTGGTTTGAGTACCCTACATAAACACATGGTCTATGAATATTTTTATCCCGATTCCTATCAGAATCAGTCCGCCGATAATCCCGGCCTTGGATTTGAGCGTATTGCTGAATCGTATTCCCAGCGGAACAGTGAGTATACAGACAGCGAATGTCGTTAGGCTGATTATAGCGGCCGCTATCCATATATTTACCGAAAGAGCGGCAAATCCCACCCCGATGCTAAGCGCATCTATGCTTGTCGCAACCCCCTGAACGAGAATCAGACCTACCGTTATGCTCTTTATGTCGTCCTTCTTTTCTTCCTTGATCCCATCGAGTATCATCTTGCCGCCTATGATCGTCAGTAAAAAGAGCGCTATCATGTGTGCATATTGGCTGATTATGTCTGTAAACACAGAGCCGGCATAGTATCCGATGATAGGCATAATCCCCTGGAATCCGCCGAAAACAACTGCCATTAGCAGTATCATACCTGCCCTGCGGCGTTTTTTCATGGCAAGACCGTTGACGGCCGATACTGCCGCCGCATCCATCGAAAGACCCAAACCAAGCAGCACTATTTCCCAAATTCTCATCTTTTATATCCTTTTACCCAGTATTTCTATATATTTTTCTTTAAATCGGCTAAACTCTCCCGCTCCGATAGATTCTCTGATTTTTTCGGTCAACTCGTTGTAAAAATACAGATTGTGCATGACCAAAAGCCGCTGACCCAGCATCTCGCCCGCCTTTAGCAGGTGCCGCAGATAGGATCGAGAGTGATTGCGGCATACCTCGCATCCGCAATCTTGGTCTATAGGCGAATGGTCACGGATGTATTTCTCGTTACCGATGTTGATGGTGCCTTTCCATGTGAAGAGATAGCCATGCCGCGCATTTCGGCTGGGCATAACGCAGTCGAACATATCAATGCCTCTGTCTATGGCTTCTATGATGTTTATCGGAGTGCCTACACCCATGAGATAGCGGGGTTTTTCGGCCGGCATATAGGGCTGCACAAGCTCGACAATTCTGTACATTTCCTCGGCAGGTTCACCTACCGCCAGTCCGCCGATCGCATATCCGTCAAGGTTTAGCTTGACCATCTCCTCCATGTTGGAGATTCGTATATCATCATAAACTCCGCCCTGATTTATGCCGAAAAGCAGTTGTTTTTTGTTTATAGTACCGCTAAGCGAATTGAGCCTTGCTATCTCTTCGGCGCATCGCCTCAGCCACCGCAGGGTTCGCTCGGACGAGACCTTAACATAATCATATGCAGAGGGGTTGGCTATACATTCGTCAAAGGCCATCGCAATTGTCGAAGCAAGATTGGATTGTATCTGCATACTCTCTTCGGGCCCCATAAATATGCGTTTTCCATCGAGGTGTGAATTAAAATACACACCCTCTTCTTCTATTTTACGCAGAGCCGACAGCGAAAAAACCTGAAATCCGCCGCTATCGGTCAAGATCGGCCTGTCCCATCCCATAAACCTATGCAGACCGCCCATATCCCGGATAACATCATCACCCGGACGGACATGGAGGTGATATGTATTGCACAATTCTATCTGACAGCCAAGACCGCCCAGGTCATACGAAGAAACCCCGCCCTTAATCGCCGCAGAGGTTCCGACATTCATAAAGACAGGGGTAGAAACCTCACCATGAACAGTATCGAGCCTCCCTAAACGGGCCCGCCCGTTGGTTTTCAGCAAAGTAAAAATAGTATATCCTCCTATAATAATGCAGAATGGAGAATGCAGAATGCAGAGTGTTACGGGGGGCAACCACGAAATACACGAAAGGCACGAAACGCCCTCTCAGTCGGCGTTGCCGCCGACAGCTCTCCCAAAGGGAGAGCCAAGGACACACACAGAATTTGCGATAACCACGGATGACCGAGGGCGGTCATCCCTACGGCAATCCGTGATAATCACGGGCGGCAGATTGCCGCCCCTACCGTAATTTGCGGGATTACACATAGGACGGTACGCACAGGGGTGCGTACCCTACTATAATTTCAAGCCCCTGCCCTCTTTCGTAAAGAGGGTGCCGCCGCAGCGGCGGGGTGGTCTTCCTCTAGTGTCGCCGCAGCGGCGGGTGTTTTTCTTATCTTCTCCGCAATATCCACTGTCTCATCACCAGCATATCGAATATGTTTATCACACCATCCTTGTTTACATCCATCATAGCCCGCTCGTTTGCAGGCAACGGAGTTTTGCCGAGGATGTGGTCACGGACTGCGAGGATGTCGTTGATGGTGAATGGTTCATAGGAATACCTCCGAAAATTTTTATAATATGGGTGTTGACATATGATTATGTCAATGCTATAATATAGACAGAGGGAAGGAGTGCTCGAACACTCCCGCCACACTGCCACGCACCACAAGCGGTGTCGTTCGGCTGACTTAAAATTTGATTTAAGAGATAAGCCGTTTCCTTAGGTGTTAGGGCGGCTTATTTCTTATTTTTCTTATATGTACAAAACGCTATTATTACTAATGCGCCTGTTAAAAGTAGATAAATCACTTCAAACAAAGACATACGCCTCACCTCCTTTCGGAGAGTCAGCCGAAAAACAAGACACCGCCACAATCCCGTGTATTTGCATGGACTGCTGTGATACGCTACGATAAGTATAATATATTATTGTGAGAATGTCAATCGCTATTTTGGGATTGCACAAACCCACGGATCTGCAACGCACATCCGTGGGTTTTTCTCTGCATTCTGCATTCTTCATTGTATTTACATCAATTCTGCTATCTTGGTCATTATAAACTCTGCTCTGCTTCTCGATGTGTTCAGGTTGCCTGCAAACAATTGGTTGTTGGGGATTATTTGGCCGTAATTTATCGTAACCTTTGAGCGGAACCGTCCTTTTTTGGCGTATCTTATACCTACGGGCAGAATGTCGCCGCCCGATTTTTCGGCAATAACAGCAACTCCGGTGCGGGGACGGAGCAGCTGCTCGGTTGGCGATCGGTGACCCTCAGGGAAGAGAGCGAGAAGACCTCCCTCATTCACGATTCCTACCGACCTCTCTACAGAGGTGACGCCATCAACCGTCTTTTGAGCATGAAAGGTGCCTAAGTTTCTTGTTATCAGACCGATCACGGGGGCATCGAGAACAGAGTTTTTAGCCATATACCTAACCTGTCTGCGTAATCCTATGCCCAGCAAAATCGGGTCAAAGAGCGATCTGTGATTGGCCGCCATGATCAAACCGCCGCTTGGGGGTATGTTCTCCCGTCCGACAAACTTTATGTTATAATAAATGTGCATGAATACCGCACACAGATTTTTGCAAAAGCTGTAAAAAATCATAGATTCAATTTCCTTTTTATTAATTGCATAACCACTTCTATTGATTGCTCCAAATCATTTTCGGTTGTGTCGATCAATATGGCGTCCTCCGCCTGTTTTAGCGGACTGGCGCTTCTTGTCATATCGTTTTTGTCACGCTGCCGCATTTCCTCGAGTATATCGTCGTATTCTACCTGCTGACCCTTTCTTACAAGCTCCTTATAACGGCGCTTGGCTCTTGCCTGATCGGATGCCGTGAGGAATATCTTGACCTGTGCCTGCGGCAGTATGCTTGTTCCGATGTCTCTGCCGTCCATAACCACATTGGTGTTCTCTGCAAAATCCCGCTGCAACGAAAACAAAAACTCTCGAACGCTTGCATATGCCGAAACATCCGATGCCGCCTTTGATACCTTGTTGTCCCGAATCGCCTCCGAAACATCACTGCCGCAGAGGATGACCCTCTGCCTGCCGCCCTTGAATTTCAGCTCTATCTCTATGCCGCCGAGAGCATTACCGACAGATAGTTGGTCGGCAATATCGATTCCCTGCCGCAGCATATACAGACCTACCGCCCTATAGAGCGCTCCTGTGTCAAGGTATATGTACCCCAGCCTTTTAGCGGCGGCCTTGGCTATGGTAGACTTTCCGGCGCCCGATGGCCCGTCTATTGCTATAGATATGTAACTCAAACTCATTCCTCCTGTGTTCTCTCTATTGATTCCCCGCTAAATATCCTGTCGAAAAGGCGATCTGCAGATTAAATCCGCCCGTAAATCCATCGACATCTATGACCTCTCCTGCAAAATACAGACCCTCGGCAAGTTTTGAACCCATTGTTTTGGGGTTTATCTGGTCTGTCTTGACCCCGCCCCGTGTTATAATAGCCTCTTCTATCGGACGAAATCCCGATACGGTAAACTCTGTGTTTTTCAGCAGGGACACCAGCCTCTGCCGATCCTTTTTGCTGATCTGTCCCGATTTTGTTTCGGGATCTATCCTGCTCCTCTTTACTATAAATGGTATCATCTTTTTAGGCAGCAGATTCCCCAGCGAATTTGCATACTGTCTGTTCGGATGTTCATTCAGATCTGATAGTACACGCAGGTCGAGCTGATCGAAAGAGAGTGCGGGCTTTAGATCTACAGAGATACGGTATTTGCCCGGAAACATATCGGAAAAATACGCAGTTGCCGATAATACCAATGGCCCCGATACCCCAAAGTGAGTAAAGAGCATCTCGCCCTGTTCTTTATATATACTCTTGCCGCTGTCGATTTCTATGGCGGTAAGCGCCGCATTCCTCAGCGAAAGACCCTGTAGATCGGCATAGTCTTCTTCCTCAAACTCAAGCGGAACCAGTGACGGGACTGTAGGCATGATCGTGTGTCCTGCTTGGGCGGCAAGCCTGTATCCGTCCCCTGTGCTTCCGGTGAGGGGATAGGACAATCCTCCCGTAGCGATTATGACCCTGTCGCAGGATAATTCGGTACCGTCTCCCAGCACTACACCGGTAACAACCCCGTTTGAGATAAGCAGACGGTCGGCCTGCCCTTGTGTTATGACTACACCGTTCTGCCTTGCAAACTTCACAAGAGCGTCCACGACATCGGATGCCCTATCGCTCTTGGGGAAGACACGGTTGCCCCGCTCGGTCTTTAGTTCCAAACCCAGCTCTTCAAGCAGAGCCATTGTATCCTGCGGTGAAAAGGCATTGAATGAACTATAGAGAAATCGGGGATTTGCCGCTATATTATCCATGAGTGTGTCAATATCGCAATTGTTTGTGATATTACAACGCCCCTTGCCTGTAATCATAAGTTTACGAGCGGGACGGGCGTTTTTTTCTATAACAGTAACCTTGTGTCGGTTTTTGGCGGCAAACCCTGCGGCTATAAGTCCCGCTGGCCCCGCTCCTATAACAACGGTATGGATGGTGTCTATCATATGCTTTTGAGCTTGGTCATAAACTGGTTAATCTCTTGATTCAGCGAATGTTTCAGTGTCTCTATCTCGTCTTTGAATGTCAAAAACTCCTGCGATACGCTTATGGCAAGGTTGGTCTCATCGAGAGGAACCTCCCTCACGCTGTCATGCGCCTCCCGAATGATTCTCTCTGCCTCTTGACGGGCCCGCCCGATAATACCCTCTGCATCGAGGTTGGCACGCTTGATTATCTCTACCGCCCCTGCCTTGGACTGGTCTTCGATCTCTTTTGCCTTGATCTTTACCCCGGTGATAAGCTCTTCGATCTGACGTCTGGCCCTGCCCATAGATTCTATTGTCGAGAGCTTGACCCTCTCGATAGAATGTTTCATTTCATTCAGACGGGCTTGGCACATCTCGTCCGAACGCTTGGAGATTATCGTATCTATTTTATGTAATTTCATATTTGCCTGATTGACGGTGGTCTCGGCCGTTTCTCTTGCCCGTGCTATAATCTCAGCCGACTGCCTCTTGGTCTCGGCTATGATTTTATCGGCTCCCGTCTCGGCTCCTCCTGTGATCTCCTTCGCCTTCTCCTTGGCCGCCTGTACTATCTTCTCGGCCGCCTCTGCATAGTGATTGCTCTTGACCCTCTCGGCCTGAGCCGCACTCAGCGATTCCTTTAGGCTGTCGGTTTCCTTCTCGAGCGATGAAATCAGATTGTTCTTCTTGGCAATACTCTCGTTTAACAGGGCCGCCTGCGCCTCATATGACTGCCGCAGTCCCAAAATCTTTTTTTCATTTTCTTCTTTAAAAACATTGTAGTTGTTTTCGTTCTCGACCGCAAGAAAATTCGCACGGTCTATACTACCCCGCATTTCACTCTGCTTGGTCTCGTATTCTGCAATCCTCTTCTCGTATTCCTTGATGCTCCTGTCAGCAGTGCTGACATAACCGAGCAGCTCGCCCTGCCTGTCTTCATACTCCTGAGTAAGCTCTCCCAGCGCCTTGATAACATCATCTTTATTGAATCCGCCGAACACCGTCGTCCTGAAATGTTTTCTCTCCGGCAATTTTAAGCACTTCTTTCTTAGTTTACATTCTTTATAACAACCCTGTTTTTTCATTATACATCTATTCTCTGATAAATGCAATGGGAATTTTTGAAATAATTTTAAATTTGCCTACCACCCTCCCATACCAGCACGGATGACCGAGGGCGGTCATCCCTACAGCCCTCTCAGTCGGCGTTACCGCCGACAGCTCTCCCAAAGGGAGAGCCAAGAGTGTCCCATACAAAATCCGTGGGTGTA
>WRME01000026.1 GCA_009777275.1 Oscillospiraceae bacterium | reverse complement strand
CGATCGCATAATAGACGCAAGCGTATCAACCCAAATGGCAAACACCACAGAGCTGTTTAAGAATACCTGACATCGTCCCGCCCTCTCCGTCACGCCACGGCGTGACACCTCTCCCAGAGGGAGAGGCAAGGTGACACACAGAATTTGTATGGAAGATCCTTGGCTCTCCCTTTGGGAGAGCTGTCGGCGGCAACGCCGACTGAGAGGGCTTGAACAATTAAACTATCGGAGGTAATCTGTTGACCGCTTTTCTTGAAATGCAGGATCTTATAAAGAGATCCGAAACGGTTAGCCATATAGGCAAAATAGAAAACGTAGTCGGAATGACCATCGAGTGTTCGGGAAGCAAGGCGAGCATAGGCGACATAAATACAATATCGAGCGACAATGGGACACGGCAGGTTATGGCGGAGGTAGTAGGGTTTAAGAACGACAGAATTATACTGATGCCATATGAAAATATAAGCGGATTATCAGCGGGAGATTTTGTGCGTAATACAAATATGCGGCTCAAGATACCCGTGGGAGATTTTCTGCAAGGCAGAATAGTGGATTCTATGGGCAATCCCATAGACGGCAGAGGAAGTTTTGATCACATAGAAGAGCGGTATTTTGTCGAAAGCACAATCGTAAATCCTCTCACCCGTCCCCCGATAAGGGAACGGATGGATTTTGGAATAAAGGTTATAGACGGAACACTCAGCATAGGAAAAGGACAGAGAATCGGGATTTTTGCAGGAAGCGGCGTTGGAAAAAGCACGCTGATGGGCATGATAGCCAAGAATGTCCGAGCCGACATAAATGTGATTGCCCTGGTAGGAGAGCGCGGACGTGAGGTGCGCGAGTTTCTTGAGGAAGACTTAGGCGAGGAAGGTTTGCGGCGTTCGGTGCTTGTGGTGGCGACATCAGACCAGCCTGCAATGCTTAGAATGAAATGCCCGCTGGTTGCAACGGCGATAGCCGAATATTTCAAGGATCAGGGCAAGGATGTACTGCTGATGATGGACTCTCTCACCCGTTTTGCTATGGCACAGCGTGAGATAGGGTTGGCGGTAGGAGAACCCCCCGTAGCAAGGGGATACACGCCGTCGATATACGCAGAGATGCCCAAGCTGCTTGAGAGAAGCGGAAACTTTGAACAGGGGTCAATCACGGGGGTATACACCGTCCTTGTCGAGGGTGACGATACCAACGAACCGATAAGCGACACGGTGCGGGGAATACTTGACGGGCATATAGTTTTATCGAGAAAATTAGCACATAGGAATCATTATCCCGCAATCGATGTAAACTCAAGTGTGTCACGTCTGATGAATCTGATAGTATCTCAGGAGCATCTCGATACGCAGGGAGCCATCCGAGACATACTGAGCGAATATAACGAGAACGCAGACCTTATCTCGATAGGAGCATACAAACCGGGACTGAATCCGAGACTTGACCATGCTGTTAAAAAAATAGACAGCGTGAATGCCTTCTTAAAACAGGGTACTGCCGAAAACTTTTCTTATGACGAGACGGTCGGAATGATGAAATCTCTTTTAAAATAGGAGTTATTGTATGTATGAAAAAGTTTAAATTTTCACTCGACACCGTGCTTGATTATAAAAACATGATACTTGACGAATTAAAAAGAGAGCATGGTTTGTTAATAGCCCAGATAGTACAAAAAGAGGCGGAAATAGCAGCAATGGAGAATGAGTGCAAAAACACCAACGACGAATTTAACCGCCAAAAATCGATAGGAATATCTGTGCCGGACGCCATTAGTTTTAAAAGACGAATCCATGTGCTCCATGCTAAGATAAAAGAGGAATACATCATACTTGAAGAGATGCAGAAGAGAGAGGCGTTAAAGCGTCAAGAGGTAGTAGCGGCCAAGGTTGAGACATCATCGATAGACAAGCTCAAGGAAAAGCATCTTGCCGAATATAACAAAGCAGTAATGAAATCGGAGGAATTGTTCATAGAAGAATTTGTATCGAACCAGAGAGCGGCAATGGCAAGAGCGTAGCGGTATATGGAGGTGGTTGAAGATGAAAGCAATTACCACAATCGAGCAAGAGGTTAATCAAATCCGTCTTGCTATATATGAGAAGATAAAAGACATGACACCTGCACAAGTCACCGAGTATTACCGCAAGAGCGGCGAAGACACCGCCAAGAAATACGGTTTTAAAATAATCGCAAGTGCGAAAGAAGCCGCACAATTATAAAAGGCAGGGAGAATGTAACCCACAACAATTTGGATCATTATTCCGGATTTATCCGGGTTATGATATATCTTAATAACAAAGGAGGTGAATGAATGAATGGGTGAAGTGCAATTTGCTCCGAGTATAATTCAAACGCTGATCGGAACCGCAGGCATTACCGCATCACACGAGGGTGAATCCCAGGGATTTGCGGAAATAATGCAGACGATGATGAAAGAGGCGGAGGGAACGATACTACAGAGCAAAGCTAAGCTTGCCGAAAAGAGCGCACCCGATCAACCAGAGCAACAGGATCCTGTAGGACATGACCAAGTTGACATGGCGGAGTTTGTTTACCCGGGATACATAGCCGGCTACATACAACCGCAGATAGTTGACTATCAACCCCCGGAAGAGACAATCAGTCTGATAAAGGCACCGCAGACCGATGATTCCGAGCACCAAGACACACCGAACGGAACACAGGTCAAACAACCGCCGCAGACAGCCCAACCACCGCCCGTGCAAACGGGTCAGATACCGGAACAGGATCAAGAGCGGACAGAAGTCTTCGTGCAGAACCCCGCACCGATGGAAGCTAACGAGATTCCCAAGACGCAGGAAGGAATCCTGAAAGCACAGACAGAGCAGGAGATTCCCAGGACACAAGAGGGAATCCCAAAAGCACAGACCGAGCAGGAGATTCCCAAAACGCAGGAAGGAATCCCAAAGACACAAACGCAGATACAGACATCAGAGAAGACAGACATTCCGCAGATGGAAAATCGGACAACGCAGACAGATCGGCAGCTACCGGAAACTGATATTCCAAGACAAACGCAGGCAGAACCGCATGAGGCGCAAACAACGATTCCGACAACTATGACCGAGGTAACGGTCACAAGCTCAGAAATGCGGACAGAATGGCAGACACACTCGGCGCCGATAGCAATATCGGATACAGAAGACACCGAGAATCCGGAGATAAGGGATCAACAGGCAGATAATGCTCAGTCCTTTATCAATCGAACCGACAAAACCCAGCAAACCGATACCGGAAAGATACAACTGTATAGATCGCATAGAGGGTTGCCTAATGACAGAACGACCGAGCAGGCAGATGCTCAAACCGGTACGCGGATACCGGAACAGAAGGAAATAATCCCAATGTCCGGAATGCAGACAGGGCATACCGCGGGACCAAACCAAAACCACACAGAAAGACCGATAATACAAATCGAATGGGATAATGAATTTATATTAACGGAAATAACAACGGGTTTGAACCAAGGAGTTCAGACAAAAAATCTTTCGCAGGATACGATTCAGCATGAATCGGCCGATATGCGAAAAGAGACATCACCGCAGATCACGCAAAGACCGGAATCAATGCCGGAACCGAACAGGGAACCAATATTCCAAACCAAGACAGAATCAATCTTCTACGCTAAGGCCAATACAGAATCAACATTCCAGACGAATGAAGAAACAACATTCCATGCGAATGAGGAATCAGTACCGGAGGCAGAGAACAGGACATCGCTCAGGACGGAATACGGGACAACGGCAGATACCGAAATCGAGACGAAATCTGAGACCGGAAACAATATACCATTTACACAATCTCAGACCATCGCCGAGAAAGAAACTGCGGTACAAAAATCCCAACAACCGACAGTCAGGCAGACAGAGACACAGCCGACAAAGGCAGACGCTATGACCGAAAAAAGCGAGACCAAGCCATTAGAGACTGCCAAGCAAACCGCCGAGACTCCTACGCAGGAAAAGGCGATCACAACTCCGCAGCAATCGGCACCGATGCCGATGGCACAGACTGTCCTCTCTAACACAGACACGGTTTTCGTAAGGGTTGGAGACGGAGCTAACATTCTATCGGAGGGATTCGCAGAGACGGCAGCCGAAAAGATTATCTACAGCGCCCAAAACGGAATAGAACAGTTTGAAATGCAGCTGAATCCGAGGGAACTGGGTAAAATCACAATCAACATCACATTCCAAGCGGGAAAAGCTATTGTAACTATGATTTGTCAGAACCAAAGGGCACAATCGCTTTTGGGGTTGCACACCGAAAGCATAAGGCAAATTGTTGAGGAAAACACAGGTAACAAGACTACAATCCTCACGCAACAGGAAGAAAACCCGTGGAACAAACAGGATAATCTCGATGGCAGAAGCAATGGCAGACAAAGACAGCAACAGCGTGAAAGCAAACCTAAGCAGGAAGAGGTCTCAGACTTTATGAACAGGCTCAGATTGGGAATGCTGACAGCGGTTAATGAATGACATCAGTAAAAAATTATTTTGGAAGGAGTGCTTTGAAAATGCCCGCAAATGCAGTAGGCAATGACCTTGCGTCAATGTTTATTAAGCAAACTCAGGTAAATCAGAAAAAGAGCAACAGTTTGGGGCTTGACGATTTTGTAAAGCTTATAGCGGCACAGATTCAGAACCAGGACATGATGAACCCCCTTTCGGATACTGAGTTTTTGGCACAGATGGCGCAATTTTCAGCATTGCAAACACAGCAGGACATAATGAGCCTCAATCTCACAACCTATACAGTAGGACTTATCGGTAAGGATATTACGGTTGCCCGTATAGATAAGCAATCAGGTGCACTGATCAGCAAAACGGGAGCTGTTACGGGAGTAGGTCTTTATGACGGAGAACCGGTCATCTTTATAGGAGACGAGCGATACTCACTGGGCGAGATAATGATTGTAGGCAGACCTCCAAACTCTGACGTTACACCGGAAGCGGAAGACACAACAAAAGCGGACGAAACACCGCAAACAAACAACAATACACCAATCGCAGACAGCGAATCAAAGACAGACACAGATGACACAGACGGAACCGATAAAGACGGAGAATAACTAAGTTGCACAGGTTATTAAGTCTTTTTTACAGCAAAGGAGTGATAATGAAATGGCTGAAGTGTTTAACGACATAAATAGTTTAAGACTAGGCAGAATAAACAACGCACCTAACCTGAATCCCGGCAGAATAAGCAATACCGGGCGTAAGGATGCTACAACGGCAAACTTTGGAACCATCCTAAAGGAGCAGCTGGACAAAAACAGCAAATTGCAGTTTTCCAAGCACGCTCAGGAACGGATAGGTCAGAGAGGAATCGATGTTAGCGAAACCCTTATGGATAGTCTCGAAAAGGCTGTTTCAAAAGCAAGGGACAAAGGAGCACGGGATGTTGTGATTTTCGATGCGACCAACGCATTTATCGTGAATATCCCTAACAACATGGTAATAACAACTATGGGCGGAAATGACATGAAGGAAAACATTTTTACCAATATTGACAGCGCCGTAATGATATAGCCGGACCATTTATGGAGGCTTCCGCTGTTTTTACGAATAAAAACAGCATTCACGGCGTAAATTGAAAGGAGTATTTTTTATAAATGGTTAGATCAATGTATGCTGGTGTGGCGGGTTTACGCGCACACCAAACAAAAATGGACGTTATCGGTAACAATATCGCTAACGTAAATACAAACGGCTTTAAAGCCGCGAGGGCAGCTTTTAAAAGCGCGCTCTATCAAACAAGAACAGCTTCTACAGACCCAGTTGGCAACTTTGGAGGAAAAAACGCATCCCAAATCGGATACGGAGCAGCCGTTAATTCCATCGACGTAATGCACACTCAGGGTGCTTATGCTCCTACAGACAGTCCTCTCGACTGTTTTATCGGCGGCGGCGGATTCTTTATGACAGGACAAATAAATGTTGAGGGATACGGCTCCAGAGACGGTTCCATTTCAGACCTCAACCTTACCCGTCTTGGCATATTCACCTTTGACAGCAACGGATACCTCACAGATGCTAACAGAAATGTTGTATACGGATTTAATGTTGTTATGGAGCCTGTTGCTAACCCGCTCTACATCAACCCCAACGTAACCCCTGACCAGCCTGTGTTCAGACAGAGAGCAAATCCTGACTTTGACCCTGTTGAAGCGGCAAACAGAGCTGTTCTCAGCGGACTGTATACCTATCAGAACCCGGTATGGGAAGAGGCTATGATTTCAATCGCCGTTGCATCTCAAGACATGGAGGCTGATGGCGGCCAGCCCGGCGGAATACCCTCGAACTGGATAACAGAAAAAACTCACCCCGGATACAACAGGCAGGAACTCTTAAACTTTGCTCTGCTAAACGATGTCGGAAGCGCCGCCTATATGACACGGGTGACCGACCATGCGCTTGATAAATTAAACCAGCAATACGCAAGAGATTTAGCCTCTTACGGAAATGCGGTTGATGCACACAATAAACAGCTGGATAGACTGATGGAAACCTATAAAACCGCAAACAGAGAGAGTTTGATGCTGGATGCGGCACAGGCAATGACAGGATTCGATGCAGCTTTCCCGCTATTCGACATCGATGACCCCACTTCTTATGATGTTGACGACATAATGGCATGGATGGCCGGAGAGAGTGCTGCAGCCGCAGAAACAGACGGTATTGTTATAGCAGACATCACAGATTTACAGCCGGACGAAATCGCCGAGATACTCGATTGGGCCTTCGCTCAGATACCTCTCGATGCCGCTTGGTTAGATAATCCCCCGGCCGCACCCACAGCTCCCGTACAACCGACTTTGGATGATGTAGTTCTCACCGACCCTGTAACTATCGAGATGATCATACCCAATCCGAGAAAAATAGAGGTTGCAAACCTTGAGTATTCTATCGAAAAAGTAGTTGACATGGTATCTAAGAGTGCTGCGTTTATCAGCAATCCTGCGAATTTCCTGCCGGGAGAAAACCCCAACAATATCACCACATGGTCTGCCGAAACCAAAGAAAGAGCGGATGAATATGCGCGTGCCAGCTTGGGATTCAATGTACCCAAAACTATTATGAGAGACAATCCGTCCTTCAGCGTAAACGAAGCTGCCGATGTAGCGGTTAGAGAAGATCTTTACACAATTCCTAGAACTCTGAATGAGCAGATAGGCGTTCCTGTAACCGACAGGGTTTATCCTATCCAACTGCCAAGAGATTCGGTTGGTAATCTGATACCGCTTGACAACATCAGCGTTGGAGCAGACGGCAAAATATCAGGCAGAGCCGCAAACGGCTTGATAATTGAGATAGGCATGATCGCACTTGCTAATGTTCCTAACCCTGAGGCTCTTGAGATGACCAACAACTCATACTACAAGGCAAAGATGAACACGGGTGAAATATCAGCGGTGTTACCGGGCGAAGAAACATCCGGTTCACTCGAGGCAGGCGGTCTTGAGATGTCCAACGTAGACCTGACAAAAGAATTTACCGATATGATCACAACCCAGCGCGGATTCCAGGCAAACTCAAGAATCATAACGGTTACCGACGAAATGCTCTTAGAACTTGTAAACATGAAACGATAAGATTGTAGACCGTAGGTAGGGGATGACCGGGGTCGGTCATCCCTTGCCGGAAAACACCCGCCGATGGAAAAACACGGATGACCGGGGGCGGTCATCCCTACAAGTAAAAACACCCGCCGATGGGAAAACACGGATGACCGGGGGCGGTCATCCCTACAATGAATGAGAGGGGCTTATATACATGGTAAGACTTACCAAACTAAACAGCGAGGAAATAGTTGTCAATACCCATCAGATACAAACGATAGAAATTATTCCGGAATCTAAGATAGTTTTTACTAACAAAGAGTTCTTGATTGTCATGGAATCGGCAGATGAGATAATCGAGAAAATCATCGATTTTAACGCAAAAGTTTATGATCTGCATAGTACATATACGATTGAAAAATTAGGGTTTGAATAAAATAATAGGAATTTTATTTGGGTAATAAATTCTTATTTTAATATATATTTCAAATTAGCACTTGTATTTTTAATAAAAATTTGTTATAATTGGTTGGGGTGTGCAAAAAAATGAGTTTAACTACCATAATTGGTATTGTTCTTGCGTTCTTTTTCCTTATCTTTTCGGTAGTCGGCGGAGTAGAAATGAACTTTGCCGCATTAGGGAATTTTTTAGAACTTAACAGTTTTGTGCTTGTTATATTCGGAACGATTGCGGCGCTTGTTGCATCATTCCCGTTCCGTATAATCAAGATGGTTCCCAAGCATTTGAAGTTGGCGTTTTTAGGTCAAAAGCAGGATCCGCTGATATATATAGATGTTATCGCCGAATATGCGCAGATGGCGCGTAAGAGCGGACTTCTTGCCTTGGAGGACAAGGCGAATCAGGAATCGGATGAGTTTCTCAAGTCCTGCGTTCTGCTTATAGTAGACGCTATGGATGCCGACAAAATCCGACAGTTGGTCGAGAGCGATTTAGAAAAGCTATGTGTCCGGCATGAGGAAGCGGTTTCACTTTATGACAGAGGTGCCGCTTTATCACCGGCTTTCGGTATGATAGGAACGGTTATCGGGCTTATAAATATGCTTAAAGCTATGGGTGAAGGAGTAGGCGGTCCCGATGAATTGGGTGCCGGAATGTCCCTTGCATTAATCACAACCCTCTACGGCTCCATCTTCGCTAATGTTATATACACTCCTATCTCGAGCAAACTCAAACTGCAGCATGAAGCTGAGCTGCTCTGTAAGGAAATCATATTAGAGGGCGTTCTTTCGATACAATCGGGTGAGAATCCCAAACTTATAAAAGAAAAACTCGCCTCCATGTTAGAACAGAGCAAGAGAAATCCCGAACAGGCAAACAAGAGCAAAAAGAAAGCGGCGGCACAGCCAGCCGAATAGATACATAACAAAAATCTCAGCAAAGGAGCGGTGTTGATATGAAAAGAAGATCATCGGGAAACGATATAAACCCTGATGCGTGGCTGACAACATATGGCGACATGATTACGTTGGTATTGTGCTTTTTCGTATTGATGTACTCTATGATGAGTATTGATGTGGCAAAATGGGAAATGCTTGTAGGGATATTCAATCCGAATGCCAACACTCCTTTACAGGCGGGACATGAAGGCGATTTGGAGCAACAGGGAATAGATCCCGATATGCTGGTAGATTCGTTTGAAGAGATAGCCGAAACCATCAATCAGGCGTTGCAGAACGCAGGACTTGCGGGATCGGTGGGACTGTTCACGGCGGACGGAATCACATTTATACAATTCAAGGACAGTGTCTTTTTCGACCCAAACAGCGCTATACTGCGGCCATCTGCTGCAGAACCGCTAACTATAGTTATAAACTCGCTAAAAGGAATCGAGAGCGAGATAGGACAGATAAAGGTATACGGTCATACGGCTCAGGTACAGGCATCACAAGAAAATCCTAATATAGATTTTGACCGAAAGCTGTCATCCGAGAGAGCGGACAATGTTGTACTCTATCTTCAGAGAAACGGGACTGTGCATGGTTCAAGACTGGAAGCACAGGGCATGGCGAGTTACCACCCCATGTATCCTAACGATAACGAGGCTAACAGACAGATGAACAGGCGGGTTGAGATACTCATAGCCAAGAGCGGAACCGCTACTAAGACGTTGCAGGAGATATACGAAATCATACAGGAACACGCACCTGCAGATATTGTAGAAAACAGCGGAGACGGTTTAGAAACACCGGGTAACGATCAGATAGATTAAAACCTAAGAATATTATGCAAGGGGGGAATGTTAATGGGGGAAGTTCTGTCACAAGCCCAAATAGATGCGCTGCTCAATAATCTCACAGGTCCGGGCGACGGCGGCAACCAGGGCGACGACCCATCCCACAAAGCCAAAGAACGCAGGTATGACTTCTCCACCCCTAAGCTGTTCACCAAGGAGAGAATAAAACTTCTCGACAGCATATACACAGATTATGCGCGGATAATATCCTCTCATCTGTCAACAATTCTGCGGTTGGCCTGCGATGTTGAGTTGGTAGATGTCGAGGAACAAAAGTACGGCGAGTTTCACAATGCTTTGGGTGATAACGATATATTATCAATGCTCGATATTTCATTGGGAGGAAATTCTTACGAGGGTAATCCGGCGCTGATGAAGATGTCAAATTCGGTGGTATACCTGATGATAGACAGACTTATGGGAGGATCCGGCGATACCGACCCAAACGTAGAGGAAGAGGCATATACCGACATAGAGCTTGCACTCTATGAAAGCATTGTTCTCCATATAACCCCTCTTATGAACGATGTTTGGGGAAACTATCTCGATGCTAACTTCAATTTCTCAAAGGTAGAGGTCAATCCCCGTCTTATGCAGCTGATGGGCATGGATGATGTAGTGGTTATCCTGCTGTTTAATATAAACATCAAGGATGTCAACGGTAATATAAGCCTTTGTCTTCCCGGATCTACCTTAGAGACCATGTGCAAGGCCTTTGAGTCAAATATATACTCGTCAACCAAGCGGAGAGAAACCCAGAGTGAACAGACCGCAGAATCTATATTCACGGCATTGACGGGAAGTATGCTCGAGATCAAGGTAGAACTGAGTGAGGCTGAAGTTATGCTTAGCGACATATATTATATGCAGGTGGGGGATATTATTAACCTGAACAAACCGAAAGATTCGGATGCGGTAATTTATGTTGAAAATCAACCGTGGTTCTCAGGAGAACTGGGTGTTGAAAACAAAAATCTTGCGATAAGGATAAATGCTCCTGTTTCAAATTCGTAGAAGATGGTGGAGGAAAATATGCAGTACGAGAAATTATTTTCGGCGCTTCAGATTGACGCTATAGGCGAGATATTGAATATAAGCCTGGGGTCATCGGCGACGGCGGTATCCAATATGCTTGACAAACGCGTCGATATTACAACGCCGCACGTTGAGGTTGTTGCGTTGGATGAGTTTGAGTTTACAGCGCTGGAACCTGCGGTAGGCGTCGAGATTACTTATATACAAGGGCTTGAGGGTAATAATATATTATTACTCAAGCGTTCGGATATAAGGGCTATAGTCGGTATACTCATGGGGATGGAGTTTTCAGAGGAAGAATTTGAGCTTGACGAGATGAATCTGAGCGCCATATGTGAGGTTATGAATCAGATGATGGGCGCCTCCTCAACCGCTCTGGCAGAGTTTTTGGGCGAGCCTGTAAATATATCGACCCCTATATCATTCGCCATAGAGGATGCAGACGAATTTAAGCGTAAATATTTCAGCAGCGATGAGCCGATGGTGGTAGTAAGATTCAATCTTCATGTGGAAGATGCAATAGACAGTGAGTTTATCAATGTTCTTCCTATCGAGCTTTCTAAAAAAATGATCAGCAGTTTCGGTCTGCTTGACGACATAGATGAAGAAGAGTCTGCTCAGGAACCCGCACCCGCACCAACTCCCGCACCTGCTCCTGCAGCGGCACCCGCACCTCCCCCTGCTCCGCCTCAGCAGCCGATACCCCCGCCGATGGCAGCGGCACCTCAGCCTGCTCAGGCACCGCCGCCGCCACCCGCATACGATCCGATGCTCCAACCGCAGCCTCAGCCTATGTATCAGCAACCTGTATATCAGCAGCCTGTTATGTACGAGCCGAGAATCATAAATGCTCATCCGCAATCTGTGACAGGTCCTCCGACCGTGCAGATGGGAACGGTGGCACAGGCGCATCCCTCTAATCTCGATTTGATAATGCAGGTACCTCTCCAGATTTCGGTAGAAATAGGACGGACCAAAAAACTGCTCAAAGAGATATTAGAGTTCAACAGCGGAACGCTGGTGGTTCTCGATAAATTGGCCGGAGAAAATGTAGACCTCTTTGTAAACGGTCAATGTGTGGCAAAGGGCGATGTAGTTGTAGTAGACGATTCTTTCGGTGTAAGAATAACAGAGATAGTTAATAATGACCTTATATAATAAATAAAGATATTTTTAGGAGGAAATTTTAATGGCAAAAATTTTAATGGTGGACGACGCAGCTTTTATGAGAATGATGATAAAGGATACTCTGTCTAAAAACGGATACAGTGACCTCCATGAAGCGGCGGACGGTCAGATCGCTGTCGATAAGTACAACGAGCTGAAACCGGATCTTGTGATTATGGACATAACCATGCCCAATATGGATGGGTTGGAAGCACTCAAGACCATAAAACAGCTTGACCCCAATGCAACGATAGTTATGTGTTCGGCAATGGGTCAGGAAGCAATGGTTATCGAGGCTATCAAACTGGGCGCTAAAGACTTTATTGTCAAGCCCTTTAAGGCCGACCGTATTCTGAAAACCCTTTCTTCTCTCAACATACAGCCTTAAAAAAGGGGGAAAAGATTTGAACACAAGCACCTGGACTGTAATGTTACAGCTGATCGTTATTGTTGTAGTAATGGCTTTTGTCTTTTACCTGAGCTATTTGTTCAGCAGATATATGTCTAAAGGAGCCCTCAAGATCAATGCGGCTAAACACATGAAGGTTATAGACAAACTGGCGGTTGGGCAGGATAGATATATATTGATAGTAAAGATTACAGACAAGTTTTTTCTGATTTCTGCAACGGGACAGTCGGTACAGATTCTTCAGGAGCTTGACGGAGACGGTTTGGACGAATCCGGCGATGAAAGCGGAAAGATAATTGATATTGATGCTTTTAAATCAATATTTCAGGGATTTATGGGTAAGAAAAAGCAGTGAAAAATAAATGTCAATTTCTTAAATTGACCTAAGGGGGCATTGTGTGAACGATTCACTTGTCAACATAAACGGCGATGGTATACAAACGATAGAATTGCTTGTTACTCTCACACTTATTTCGTTACTGCCGTCTATTCTTATAATGATGACATCGTTTACAAGGATTATCGTTGTGCTGTCCTTTCTGCGTAATGCTATGGGTCTCCAGCAAACACCTCCAAACAATGTTTTGATAGGAATATCCTTGTTTATGACCCTCTTCATTATGTCACCCATAGTGTCAAACATTAATGAAAACGCATATACGCCCTACAGAGAGGAAACCATAACCCAAGCTGAGGCGCTGGATACAGCATCAGTCCCGCTAAAGAGATTTATGCTGAATCAGACCGAGATAAGGCCGCTCGATATGTTTTTGGGATTCGCTAATCAAGAACGTCCCGAAAACCTTGAGGATCTTCCCATGACCATAGTCATTCCCGCCTTTATGACCAGCGAGCTGAACAGGGCGTTTACGATGGGGTTTTTGATCTACATCCCATTCCTGCTAATAGACATAATTGTATCGAGTACGCTAATGTCGATGGGTATGATTATGCTGCCGCCCGCAATGATTTCAATGCCCTTTAAACTCCTGCTCTTTATAGTGCTGGGAGGCTGGGAATTGATATTCAACACCTTGGTCAGCAGTTTTAACCTATAGCGGAAATGATATGTAGAAAGGCGGTGGTTGTTTATGACCGCAACGGATGCCCTATCTGTACTGCAATCTTCTATTGTAGTAGCGGCAAGAATAGCCGCTCCGATCCTACTGCTGAGTATGCTTGTCGGGCTGATTATATCGATATTTCAGGCGGCTACTCAGATCCATGAGCAGACCATTACCTTTGTTCCCAAGCTGCTGCTCATAGCCCTTGTGCTTTTCTTGACAGGCTCTTGGATGCTGCAAACTCTTGTAGATTTTGCAAACGAAATAATTGCATTGATGGTGGGATAATGATACCTCTCACTCTTGATAATATAACTATATTTACCTTTGTTTTTATGAGGATGACCGGATGTATCTTTTTCAATCCTATCTTGGGAAGAAGAGAGTTTCCGAATCCTTTTAAGGTAGGACTCACGATACTACTGACCTTTACGGTTATGGCCTATACAACGCCGCAGGTTCCGACGCCGGTGCTGCCGATAGAGTATATGGTGCATCTGTTGTTCGAGCTGTTGGTAGGTTATGTGATCGGATTTATAATAACCCTATTTATCTCTGTAATCGCCTTTGGAGGCGAGGTCATAGATATGCAGATGGGAATGTCTATGTCGAAGGTATACGATCCGCAGAGCAATGCCCAGATGTCGATCTCGGCTACCTTCTTGAATATAATGTTTATTTTCTTGTTTTTGGCAGCAAACGCCCACATTAATCTGCTCAATCTTTTTTTAATTTCAGAGAGGCTGATACCGTTCGGAGAGATGCAGTTACCCGCAGGATTGGCGGCAATGATGATGGATCTGTTCTGTCAATGCACGATTCTCGCAGTAAAGCTTGCCCTTCCTGTAATAGCTATGGAAAAGCTGTTGGAGATAGGTGTGGGAATCATAATGAAGGCAATACCGCAAATAAATGTGTTTGTAATAAATATTCAGGCAAAATTGTTAGTAGGTATCATAATGCTGTTGGTGCTGTTTGTGCCCTTTTCAAATTTTCTCGATGATATGATAACCGGAGTTTTTGAAAACATAGACTTAGCCCTCGGCATAATCGCAAGCTAACTGTCAACTGTCAACTGTCAACTGTCAACTGTCAATTGTTATAAGGGGGGATAGCTTTGCCAGCCGGAGGAGGAGAGTCCAAAACCGAAAAAGCCACTCCTAAAAAACGGAAGGACGAAAGAAAAAAAGGTCATACTTTTTCCAGCAAGGATGTTGTCAGCGCTGTAACTATTCTAACCGCTTTCTCGGTCTTGGCTATGCTTTTTCCATCGATAGTAGACAGAATGGATGCGTTTGTCAACAGATATTTGGGTTTTGCCGTTACACAGCATACACTGGATGATGTTTTCATAATGAATGTAGCGCAGGATGCCATCATAACCGTTGTACTCATAGTAGCTCCGCTGATGATTGCGGTCATTGCGGCGGGTGTCGCCGCTACAGGATTTCAGACAAAGTTTTTGATTTCGAGAGAATCTCTCAAGCCAAAGTTTAACCGGATGAATCCATTGCAGGGAATCAAGCGGATGGTTTCGCTCAAGAGCATTGTAGAGATTGTAAAAGGTCTTATAAAGATAAGCATTATCCTTGTTATTATCTATAACTTCTTTATGGGAAAGATAAATGATATAATAACGACCCAGTTTATAGGCATCAGAGAATCGGCTGTTTTCCTGCTAAATTCGATTTTGCAGATGGTATACAGTATATGTATCATATTTGTGTTTATAGCGGGTCTTGATTATATATACCAGTGGTGGGAATATGAAAGACAGATAAAAATGTCTAAGCATGAGATAAAAGAAGAGTATAAGCAGACCGAGGGTGACCCTCAGGTAAAGAGCAAGATAAAAGAGAAACAGCGGGCAATGTCTATGTCGAGAATGATGCAGCAGGTTCCCTCAGCCGATGTGGTTATCAAGAACCCTACGCATTATGCCGTTGCCCTCAAGTATGATATAGATAACGATGCGGCACCGAGAGTTGTAGCGATGGGAGCGGATCAGATAGCGCTCAGGATAATACAGGTTGCCGAGATTAATGACGTTTATGTGATGGAAAACAAGGAATTGGCGCGGGCTATATATGCGTCGGCAGAGGTGAATATGGAAATACCGCTGGAGTTTTACTCAGCCGTTGCAGAGGTGCTTGCGTTGGTCTATAAGATAAAAGAAAAGCAGATATAGCAATACAGCATTACAAGCGTCACGGCAGTATCGGGCGAAAATGCTGTAACATAGGAGAAATTTTTAATGGGCAAAATGTTTAACAACGCCATATCAGTAGCCGTTATCTTCATTGTGCTGCTTCTCGTAATTCCGTTGCCTACCTTTTTACTGGATTTGATGTTTGTTATCAACATTTCGGTAGCCATTGTAATTTTACTTATGACAATGTATGTAGGCAGTGCTCTCGAGTTTTCGATATTTCCCTCAATGCTGTTGATTACCACCCTTTTCCGCATATCGCTCAGTATTTCATCTACAAGATTGATTCTGACACAGGACGGATATGCAGGCGAGGTTATAGCGATGCTTGGCAGCTTTGTTATACGGGGAAACATCGTAGTCGGTGTAATTATATTTCTGATTTTGGTTTTGGTGCAGTTTATAGTTATCACAAAGGGCGCAGAGAGGGTATCGGAGGTTGCGGCAAGATTCACGCTCGATGCTATGCCGGGTAAACAGATGGCTATAGACGCCGACCTTAGTTCAGGACTTATAACCGAAGACGAAGCCCGCACAAGACGTAAAAACATCCAGCGGGAGGCCGATTTTTACGGAGCTATGGACGGTGCCAGTAAGATAGTCAAGGGCGATGCGATAATGTCTATAATAATTGCGCTTGTAAACTTTGTAGGCGGAGTTATCATAGGTATTGTATACAGCGGAATGTCTTTTGACCAGGTTCTGAGCGTCTTTTCTATCGCTACAATAGGCGATGGTCTTGTCTCCCAGATTCCTGCGCTGTTAATATCGACCGCAACGGGAATGATAGTTACAAGAGCTGTTTCTGAAGGAAACCTCAACGAGGATGTAAGGACACAATTCTTCTCACAGCCTAATGTATTGATAATATCAGGATGCTTTATAATGCTGTTTGCGGCATTGCCGGGAGCGCCGAAACTTCAGCCGATTGTATTGGGAGCAATATTCGTTGTTTTAGGCCTAAGGATGCTCAGAACAAACAGCAAGTTTGTACCCGCTCCTGCCGATGGTGCCATGGACGACACGACGATCGATCCCTCTATGGTTGATGAAAACGA
>WRME01000025.1 GCA_009777275.1 Oscillospiraceae bacterium | reverse complement strand
TATACAACCCCTGTGTTTCTTCTTGCCTCTCCCTTGGGGAGAGGTGTCCCGCGGGGGCGTGAGGGAGAGGGCTGTAGGGATGACCGCCCTCGGTCATCCGTGGTTTCGCAGCGGCGGGTGTTTTTCCCCTCGAAATTTTCTTCTTGATTTTATTTGCCTCTTGTATTATACTATATTTTGGCGGCCGGATATGGAGCCGCTCAAAACTATATTATATAAATCCGGAGGAATATACAAATGGCAATGAAAGAATTTAAGGCGGAATCAAAAAGACTATTAGATTTGATGATCAATTCAATCTACACCCATCGTGAGATTTTTTTAAGGGAGTTAATATCCAACTCAAGCGATGCTATGGACAAACTCTATTTTAAGTCTCTTACAGACGACAAACTCAGCCTGTCCAAAGGCGATCTGAGAATCTTTATCTCTACAGATAAAGAAAAACGACTGCTAACCATCCAGGACAACGGAATAGGCATGACCAAAGAAGAGCTTGAGGATAATCTCGGCACTATCGCTCAGAGCGGTTCCCGTGAGTTTAAGAGCGAGAACGAAACGGGAGAGGATGTAAATATCATAGGACAGTTCGGCGTTGGGTTCTACTCTGCATTTATGGTCAGCGATAATGTTACGGTTATCAGCAGATCCTATGGCAGTGAGCAGGCCTATCGCTGGGAATCATCCGGAGCGGACGGTTATGAGATAAACCCCTGCGAAAAGGAAGATTTGGGAACAACCGTTATACTCAAGATAAAGGAAAGCACAGGGGAGCATAATTACGATGAGTTTTTGGAGCAATACAGGATACAGAGTATTGTGAAGAAATATTCCGATTATATCCGCTATCCTATCGTGATGAAGATGGAACGCTCCAAGCTAAAGGAAGGCACGGGGGTTGACGGCAAGGATCCGGAGTATGACACACATATAGAGGAAGAAACCCTCAATAGCATGATACCCCTTTGGCGTAAGGCAAAATCAGAGGCGGGCGAGGATGAACTTAATAACTTCTATAAAGAAAAGTTCATGGATTACGAAAATCCGCTAAAGTCGATACTCAGCAAGACCGAGGGAGCGGCTACCTACAATGCCCTGCTCTATATTCCTGCCAAGGCTCCCTATAACTACTACTCCAAGGATTATGAGAAGGGTCTTCAGCTCTATTCGAGCGGGGTGCTGATCATGGACAAATGCTCCGATCTTCTCCCCGATCACTTCAGTTTTGTCAAGGGTCTTGTAGACTCAGAGGATCTGTCGCTCAACATCTCCCGTGAGATGCTCCAGCACGACCGTCAGCTCAAGATTATAGCCAAGAGCATAGAGAAGAAGATAAAAAGCGAACTTGATAAAATGCTTGTGTCCGAGCGGGAGGAATATGAAAAATTCTTCAGCGTGTTTGGATTGCAGTTAAAATTCGGACTATACAACAACTATGGCATGGATAAGGAAACGGTGCAGGATCTTATCATGTTTGTCTCTTCGCTTGATAACAAACTCGTTACCCTAAAAGAATATGTCTCCCGCATGAAGGATGAGCAGAAGTTTATATACTATGCCGCAGGCGAGAGCGTTTCACGCATCGAGCATCTTCCCCAGACCGAGCTTGTAAAGGACAAGGGATTTGAGATTCTCTATATGACCGATGATATTGACGAGTTTGCCCTGCAGATGATTCGTGAGTATGACGGCAAGCAGTTTAAATCGGTATCGGCGGGCGATCTTGATTTGGATACCGATGAAGAGAAAGAAGATCTAAAGAAACAAAACGAGGACAACAAAGAGCTGTTTGAACTGATGAAAGAATCGCTTGACGGCAAGGTTGCGGGAATCCGTCTGTCGGGACGGCTCAAGTCCCACCCCGTCTGTCTCTCCAGCGAGGGTCATATCAGCCTTGAGATGGAAAAGGTGCTGAGCAAAATGCCGGGCAGCGGTGATGTCAAGGCAGAGCGTGTGCTGGAGATCAACTCAGCCCATCCCATCTTTACAACCCTCAAAACCCTGCATGACAAGGACAAAGACAAGCTGAAAACATACACGCAGCTGTTATATTCACAGGCTCTGCTCATAGAGGGAATCTCTATCGAAGACCCTGTTGCTTTCTCCAATGCGGTTTGCGGATTGATGGTATAGCATGAGAGATATTATACAAACCAACCAAATATCATTTATGTACGATGGTCAGGAATCGGCCGCAGTCGATAATGTCACCATATCAATATCACAGGGGGAGTATGTGGCGGTGCTGGGGCGGAACGGCTCTGGAAAGTCTACACTTGCTAAGCATTTCAACGTTATTCTACTGCCCGACAGCGGAACGGTTGTGGTCGATAACATGACCACCTCTGATGACGGGCTGATCTTTGACATACGCAGAACGGTGGGAATGGTCTTCCAGAATCCCGACAATCAGATAGTCGCTACGGTTGTGGAGGACGATGTTGCCTTTGCTCCCGAGAATCTGGGAATCCCGCCCTCCGAGATAAGGGAGAGGGTAGACGGCGCTCTAAAATCTGTGGGTATGTACGAGTTTCGCAAACACGCTCCTCATCAGCTTTCGGGCGGACAGAAACAGCGTGTTGCCATAGCGGGTGTTCTTGCCATGCAGTCTAAGTGTATCGTCTTTGACGAGGCGTCTTCGATGCTTGACCCAAAGGGAAGACGTGAACTTACCGCAACCATAAAAAAGCTCAATCAAGACGGCGCAACCGTCATAAACATCACCCACTTTATGGACGAAGCCATAGAAGCAGACCGTGTCATAGTCATGGACAAAGGCAGGGTGCTTTTAGACGGAACCCCCCGTGATATATTTGCAGACCGCAAACTCTTAGAGGATGCGGGGCTTGATCTTCCTCAGGCGGCGGCGCTGGCCGATTGTCTAAGGCAGGACGGATTGGATATAAAATCGGGAGTGCTGACGGCCGATGAGCTTGTGGAGGAGATTATATGCCTGTTATAAAGACCGAGAACCTGACCCATGTGTACGGACGGGGAACACCCTATATGCGTACAGCTATTAATAATATAAGTATAGAGATAAACGAGGGCGAGTTTGTCGGCATAATCGGGCATACAGGCTCAGGAAAATCTACGCTTATACAGCATCTTAACGGACTTCTCAAACCATCGTCGGGCAGTGTGTTTGTCGATGGCGCCGATATATGGGACAAGGGCAAGAGCAATCTCAAACAGCTCCGTCTGAATGTGGGGTTGGTCTTCCAGTATCCCGAGTATCAGCTATTTGAAGAGACGGTCTTTCGTGATGTAGCCTATGGCCCAAAGAATTTGGGGCTTGAGGGTGAACAGCTTAACAAGATCGTAGAATATGCCTGCAACGCTGTGGGACTTGAACCCGATCTTTGGGAGAAAAGTCCGTTTGAGCTATCGGGCGGACAAAAGCGGCGGGCCGCTATAGCGGGAGTTCTTGCCATGGAGCCTAAGGTGCTGATTCTCGATGAACCTGCGGCAGGGCTTGACCCGGCGGGACACAAGGCGATAATGTCGATAATCCGAGAATACCACGCCGCCAAGAAGAACACCGTCATACTCATATCGCATACTATGGATGACATTGCCGCCTCTGCCGACAGGGTTTTGGTGCTAAGCGGCGGCGAGGTCTTTGATTTCGATACTGTAGACAGAATATTTTCACGAGCGGATGAGCTTGAAAAAATGGGACTGTCTATTCCTCAGGTCGCCAAGGTCTTTATAGGGCTAAAGGAGAGAGGCATACCGGTAAACACGGGTATATACACCATACAGGCGGCGCGGGAAGAAATAAAGAGGTTGATATGTTAAAGGATATAACCATCGGACAATATTTTGGGGGCGAATCGTTTATCCACAGGCTTGACCCCCGCAATAAGATAATTATGACAGCGCTTTTGATGGCCGCCGTGTTTGTTTCGAGCGGCTTTGCGGGCTATGGAGTTATCGCTCTCTTCCTGATCATCTGCTACATGATTTCGGGCATTCCGTTTAGGATGATTCTAAAGTCTATCAAGCCTATCATTCCTATAATCGTCTTTACATCCATACTCAATCTGTTCTTTATAAAAGAAGGCGACATCCTCTTTGAGTGGAGATTTATAGCCATTACCGACAGCGGAGTTAGATTTGCTTTTTTCCTGGTTGCACGCATATTCTGCCTTGTGGTAGGAGCATCCCTCATAACCTATACCACAAAACCCATGGAACTTACCGACGGCATAGAGTCACTCTTCGGGCCGCTGAAAAGAATCAAATTCCCCGTCCATGAGGTTGCCATGATGATGACTATAGCACTAAGATTCGTTCCCACGTTGATAGAAGAGACCGACAAAATCATGTCGGCGCAAAAGGCAAGAGGAGCAAGCCTTGACACAGGCGGACTTGTCAAGAGGGTAAAGGCTCTTATTCCCGTGCTGATTCCGCTCTTTATCTCGGCCTTTCGCAGGGCGCACGACCTTGCCGTTGCGATGGAGTGCCGCTGTTACAACGGCGGCGAGGGCCGAACAAAGATGAAAAAGCTCAGATTCGGGTTTATAGATATAATCGGCGCATTTGCTATGATAATGCTCATCGCAGGGATAGTAGTGCTGAATATACTTGGAGTAGTTTAAGGAGGAATATTAACTATGGGTACGTTTTTGTTGTTCTTGTTTACCTTTATCGGGTTTTTGGTACTCGGTGCAAAGATCAGCAACCAAAAGAGAGAAATTGACGCACTGACCCAACAGATCAGAAATTTGCGATCCCCTTACCGAGCAAACAGCCTGGAAGACCTGAAAGAATATATGAGAGAAGAGGGCAAAGAGGAGGTCAAGGAGGAGTTCAGAGAAGAGCCGAGAAGCTCCGCCGCTGTTTATTTTCCCAGCGCTGTTCATCTTGAAACTCCGACAGAGGAGAGCATTGTTGTCACAGAAACACCTACTCCGATTATGCGAGAGCCTACTCTCGTTGCGGCCCCGATTATGCGGGATACTACTCCCGTTGCTCCGCATATTCCTGTTGAGCAAAAGACACCAAAAAAATTCAGCATGACCGAAAGCTGGGTTGGCCGCAATCTCTTAGGAATAGCCGCCTCTGTGTTGATATTTATAGGACTGATATTCCTGGGAGTTTTGATATACGAACATATAACCGACAGTATAAAGATAACCCTGATGTTTGTACTAAGCGCCGCTATAACGGGACTGGGTGTCTTTTTGGCCATCAAAAAGCGTAATGCCTTTACCGAGATCCTAACAGGATGCGGATGCGGGTCATTCTTTATATCGATTATGATAACCCATATCTATTTTGATAGATTGGATGAAATAGCCGCTTTCTCTCTGCTCCTTGTCTGGCTTGCCGCCGTGCTCTATCTCTCCAAACGCATATCATCGGTATCGACAAGCATTGTCGCCCATATAGGTATGATAATCTCTATCTGCTTTGCCTATTCATTCGGTCTTACCGATGACAAGATGCTCCTGCTCTTTATCTATCAGATGGCATCGGTAGCGGTTATTGTTGCGGGTAACATATTTTGCTGTAAACAGACCTATCGATTCGGACTGTTTGTGTCGCTGGGCCTTACCGTGATCACAGGCATAATCATGTGGGACTATTTCCCTTCCGGATTTGTCGCAGACGCATACCTGCCCTTTGCAGGAACTACTCTTCCTGTCCCGTTTATATCGGCTGTCTTTATAGCGCAGTTTGTCTCTGCATCATTTCTGTCATATCTCCTGTCGCTGTCAACCGACAGGCTGGAAAACAACGGCGCAAAACTGCCGATACATTTCGGCAACAAGATACTCTGGATAATAGTATTGTTTATGAACATCTACAGGCTTGTCTACCGTCTTGCATATAGCTCTGTCTATTCATCCGGCCACGCCGAACTGTCGGCGATCGGATTGGCGGTTCTTGTGGGAATCGGTATAGCTGTATTACATTCATGTGTTTCTGTATTTATGAAGAAGAGGTTTGGTTTCAGCAGTATGCTCGAAACGGTTTCGGTTGTACTTATGAGTGTGATAACATCACTGATGCTGCTGATTCTATGGCTGGCACAGTTTGGCAGCGATATATTCCTGCCTCGTATCCCATTGCTGATTATACCCGCCTTGCTGCTGATTCTCGCCAAGAGGGTTAGCGGGAACAAAAGTTATATGCCTGCGTTCTATTCTATATTCTTCTCAGACCTGTTTCTCATGCTTGTCGTTGGGTACCGTCAATTGACCTCATTCGGCACCATATGGCTTGCCATAGGATATATGTTCATATATTTAGCGGTCATATGGGGACTTTGGCTGAGCGAGCGTAATCACGACAGCACCCTACGCAGAACACCCGCTCATATCCTCTCCTATTTGATTGGACACGCCTCTCTCATTGTCATATTCTTAGTATCATCACTGCCGCACAAGGAAATCATTTTGCTTATGACCCTGACGGTTATAAACATCCTGTTGGTTTATTTAAAATACGACAGCTCGAAAAAATCGCTATACACAATAATGCGTACAGCCGAATTTATCCTCATAGCCGCAAGCTCCGCCTGCATAGCCTTTATGACTATGGACGGCACATTGCAGATACTGCTCCCGATTCTGGCGGCACTGACGGCGATATTGGCTCTTACCCGAATTAAGTCCTATCTATGGCACTCCATGAAACACGCCGAAGAGGCATTGTATATGCTCAAGATAACCGCCATATCGGCGGCGGTCGTCTATGGCTATACAAACTCTCTCGCAAATACTGCGATATATATGCTCCTGTTGATGACCGTCCTCGGCATCGGATTCTACATCGCACGGGTTCTGCTCTACAAAAAGCACGAGATTTCCTTTGCCAACTCGCCCATAGATATGCCCCTCCGTGCCTTAGAGTTCATCCTCATAGCCGCAAGCTCCGCCTGCATAGCCTTTATGAGTATGGACGGAGCGTTGCAGATACTCCTCCCCATTCTGGCGGCATTGACTGCAGGACTGGCTCTCACTCGGATAAAGTCCTATCTGTGGCACAGTTTAAGGCACGCCGAAGAGGCGTTGTATATGCTCAAGATAACCGCCATATCGGCGGCGGTCGTCTATGGCTATACAAACTCTCTCGCACACACTGCAATATATATGCTCATACTGATGACCGTTCTCGGAATCGGATTCTACATCGCACGGGTTCTGCTCTACAAAAAGCACGAGATTTCCTTTGCCAACCTGCCCATAGACCTACCCATTCGGTTCTTAGAATTCATCCTCATAGCTGCAAGCTCTTTCTGTATAGCCTTTGCACTCAGAGAAGGAGCCTTGCAGATACTCCTCCCGATTCTGGCGGCACTGACGGCGGGACTGGCATTTATGAGGGTCAACCATATGCAGGGCAACAAACTTGAGGAGATTCTGACCGGAATAAAACTGACAGGTCTTATTATGGCGCTCGTCCACGGAAACACATCATGGTTCGATAACGCCTACATACTGAGTTTCGTCTGCATGATCACCGCCCTCGTCTGCATAGTCGTCGGATTTATATACCGCGCTAAATCCTTGCGGCAGTACGGTCTTGTCCTCACCCTGATGTGTGTGATAAAGCTGGTCACCTTTGACGTTTCGGGGCAGGATACATATCTCCGTGTAGTAACCCTCATCGGCGGCGGAATAATATGCTTCATCATCAGCGCGATCTACAGCTACTCTGTAAAGAAGTTGGATGAGGAGTGAGGGGGATTCCATTTTAACCACGAAATACACTAAAATCACGAAAAGGAAAAACACCCGCCGCAACAACCACGGATGACCGAGGGCGGTCATCCCTACAGGGAAAAACACCCGCCGCTGTAGGGCATTTCGGAGCAGACCACCCCGTCAAACACTATCGCAACTTTGTTGCGAGTGTTTGCCCCCCCTCCCCAGAGGGGAATTGGAAATTATAGTATGCAAGCCCCTGCCCTCTTTTGTAAAGAGGGTGCCCTCGCAAGGGCGGGTGTTTTTTCGCAGCGGCGGGGTGGTCTTCCCGTGGTTACCCCCGCAACATTCTCCATTCTGCATTGTTTTATGCAATATTACCAAAATTCAACCATATATTTTTATAAAATATTTCAATAAATATGCTGTTGACTTTTTGTTTTGTTTCGTGTATAATTAATGTAATTCAGCAATAATACATACAAAATCAAATAAAATTTTTGTTTTCAGGGGGTAGATAGCCTATGTTTTCCCTTGCGGGTTTTGCGTCCCGCTTTATTTCGTATAACATTATTTTAATGGAGGTAAATTATGAAGAAAGCAAAAAAAAGAATACTCTCACTCTCGATAGTATTCGCAATTTTACTCAGCAACCTGACAATTATGAGCCTGTTCTCGACAGTATCGGCTAACGACGAATTGCCCGACAAACAACTGCAACTGGCTCTGAGGGCTAACATCGCTAATCCCCCCGTGTGGCAATGGGCGGGCGAGGAAGACGGATTTAGCTTTCCCAACAATCGGAATTCAATGACAACATGGTTTTCTCACATGGGTGGAACTCACAATTTTGGCGAATTTAACCCAGCCGCTACAGGAGCAAATAAGAGCAGAGGTATTAATGCCACCGGATATAAATATGTTTACATAGAAATGGGTCATCACAATGGCTCCTATTCCATGTGGCTCCAAAATGGCGGTAATGATATTCAAGCCGCTCCGGGCAACGATAATAGTGAAGCACGCGGTCTAGACACTACCGGAGTTGGCGTAAACCGTGCTTTTAGAAATCATTCAGGTTTGTACAGAATGGAATTTCCTGAAGGTGCCGCTAGAACCGATGTGCAGCTCAGAATAAACTTTGCCGAAGCATTGGGTGTGTATAGCAGAAACAACGATTCAGCCGATGCTGCTCGTGATAATGCTGGAGAATATAGTATCGCATACAATTCTGCAGGAGTAAAATTCAGAAGAGCAGATTGGGGCAATGGTATTACTTGGCGTCAAGTAGGCGATGACAATCAACCTATAATGGTAGATGACGGAGAAGGCGGTCAAACGATAGGCGGTTTGTATCAAAGTAACAACGATGGTCTAAGACAAAAAGGTATGAATCAGTTTGAAATCAAGAGTGTTTGGTTGTCAAACGATCCTCAATTTTCACCTTACGGCGATACAGATATAACACTCAGATTGTTCCAAAGAAACTCTGCAGATGTAGTTTCCGGAGCCGGATTTACAACCGAAGACGGATACAAGATTACCCATGGAGCGTCACAACTTGGCGGCGGTAATTTCTTTGGCGTTTATGCTTATGGGGATGACGATAAGCTTTTTGAGCGTGACTTAGTAAGATGGGATAAAGCAAACGGTGCTCTTGGAACCGGATATAACATGGGTACGCAGAATCAAACTAACTCCGGAAATATGTTTGAATATGCAAATTCACGCAAAGATGAAGACAATGATTATGACTATTTTGATTATACAAAAGGTCTTCTCACAAACTTTGAAATCGGTACTCATAGGTATATGTACATTGATGTAGGACACTTAGGAAAATTGAATAGAATTGATTTTCAGACCTATGTGAACACACAATCATTAGCGTTTAATTCAGTTAATCTACCCGAGCTTTTTGACAACCCTGACTTTAGCGGACTTATAAGAATAGACATGGCTAAGTTAAGATTCGGAAACTTTTCACATCACAATGGAGCTAACGCTCTATACACCAGCAACTTTGCCTTGAATTTGGTTACCGACAGACCCGGTTATGAAGGTGAACCAACCGTTATTAATAGAATATTCCTCTCTAATAAAGAATATTTTGACAGCGGAACGGTTGTTGCAGGTGATACGCCGAATAAGGTTGACTATGTTCGTGGGGATACATTTGATCCCGCAGGGGCGACTCTTCTTGCAGATGCGGAAGATATGTTCGTAATCAATCCCCCGTATGAATACGGTAGACCTGATCCTGTTGCAACTAATGTTGAAACCATTAACCCTGATTTCTTCACCTATGCTATGCCTGCAAGCGACTACAATCCGCTTGGATTGACAAGAGCAGATGTGTTCCAGGATTTTGTAGGACAGAAATTCCCCGTGGCTGTAACAGCCGATATGTGTTCAGTAAACGGTCAACCCATTGCAAGTGTAATGAACGCAACCGGAACATACAGTGTTGACGTTAATTACGGTGGAACAGAATTTAAGGATGCATTTGAGATTACTGTTGACAACCCATCTGATCCCGTCAACCCGAATCTCACAGTATCTCTTTCTCATACCGAGAGAGTGATAGGTCTTCCGACAACCGTTACGGTTGCTCTGGACGGCATGACAGCTATGACACCTGCTATCCGTGGTATAGAGATACTCCTCGAGATGAGCAACTTCAAGGTTGGCGAAGTATCGCTGATTGACACGGTAGACATAAAGACGGCCGATTTTGGCAATGACGGCGATGACGCAACCCGCACGATAGAGTTTTTTGACGAGGACGTAGACGATATAAAGGAAGGCACTATCAAGTATGTACTTGAATCGACTGAGAATGTACCCAAGAACGGTGCGGTGCTAAGCCCGAGCCTGTTCGTCTTTGACATCAAGACTATAACCGAGACTGCTGATCCTGAGATTAATCCTAACGACTTAATCCTCAAGGATGCACAGGATATAGACTTTACGATTACATCCTTTAAGATCGTGTATGACGAAAATGACCCGATTTACAACAACTATGACATCAAACCGCCGCACGATGTGAAAGTCTATGAAAAAGGCGTAACCCCGAATCTTCCTAAGGTTGCTCTAACCATCGTACCGCTCGGCGCTCCTCTCGAAGACCCGACGCTGACCATGTCTGTAAATTTTGGCGACATAGCAGCGGAAGACTTCAAATCGGGCGATGAGATCACCGTTACGGTTGGATACGCAAACTATGACAAAGAGATTCACAACCCCGTAGGCGCAGCGCAGATCATGGTCGAGATCGACACCGATCTGTTCGACTTTGTACAAGGCAGTCAAGTAGATCTACTCAGTGACAAGCTGGACGAAGACGACTACAGCTGGACATTGGGCTACAGCACGAATGCACAGTCGGCGGTTGTTGACGGAGACAAATTCAAACCCTCAGATCCTTTCAACGGCGTTATCTACATCTTTATGTTCGACGACGATGAGAGCGGAGCAAACATCGATAGCGGCAAGGGCGTTCCCTTCCCCGAAAACGGCGGAGCGATAGATCTGTTCAGCTTTAAGCTCAAGGCCAAGACATTCGATGGACCTCCGACAGCTACCAAGACAGGCGGATTCGCTCTTCGTGAGTATGCTTTCTCGGTTGACATTGAAGACCCCAACCCGATTAACCCCAACTTTAAAGGAACCGTTACGGCTCCCGCAGAGTTAGAGGAAATCACCGATGCCGTCACAGCTACCGATAAAAACGGCGAAGTTAGTGGATTCGATGTAGGCGCAATCACGGTAACCCGTGGCGAGGAAGTGGCTGTACTGGTTACAGGGATAAGCATTAGCACTCAGCCTACCACAACAACCTATACTCTTGGTCACACAGGCGGTGTCAGCCTTGCCGGAGGTAAGGTAACAATCAGCTATGACAACAGCACAACCGAAGTTGTAGACCTCGATAACGCTATGTTCGAGTTCTCACCCGCACTGGGCAGTGTAAACTTTGGTGTAGCTGGTCAAGTAACTATCACTGTTAAATTGATTGGAACTGAGTTTACTGATACGTTTAGTATTACGGTGAGAGATCCGAGTAACGTGGGTAACCCGGGTAAGGTGACGAATAGTGGCGATGGTAAGCCGGGCGTAGCCGACTATAATATAATTGCTTTCTTAGCCGGAGGATATTCGGCAGAAGATGTTGCGATAATATTTGCGGCAAGTGGTCCCTTTGATTTCGACAATGCTAAAGTTACTTCAAGCGGTCCGGTAGGTGTATCTGACTATAATGTTGTAGCATTTATCGCTGGTGGTTACAGTTTAGACGAAGTAAAAACGATATTCCCGTCAGTAACTATAATTATGGACGACAGCAATTGGTAATAAGCAGATAATTTTCAACTTTTATTCCAATCCACTTTGTCATAACGGCAAAGTGGATTGGGTAGGCAAAATAATATTTTTGGAAAGGAGCATTTTTCTGTGAAGAAATTAGTTTTAAAGAAAGTATTCTCGGTTGTTTTGGCAGTTGCGATGCTCGCAACCTGCATAGTGGGAGGATTTGTCTTTGTTTCTTCGGAAGAGGACACGGTGAATATAGTTGTTGAAACAAAGAATTTTTTACCCGAACAATTAACGGTAGAACAAGACATTACTTTGGAGATAACACTCCCCGACTATGAATCCATTTCGACATTTTCATTCCGTTTAGTGTATGACAGCGAACAAATGCAATTGAAATCTGCGGCAAACGGTAATATCTTTAGTTCCTTTTTATCTCCTGTGCGTGTAGGCGATGAAGAACCCATAATGAACTTTAGTGTAGGAACGGGCGACCCGAGAGTTTTTGGAAGTCCTGCAACTACAGGAAGACTTCTTGCAACATTAACATTCACTTTATTAGAGATACCTGAACCGGGTGAATCAATTGATGTTACCTTAGTTCCACATGATGAAGAGGGTTCTGTTCAAAACATGATTCCGCATCCTGTTGTTCCCGGTATGAGCCTTGCGGTTAATCTTCCGTTTGAGGTTGCTTCCGGTGCAGTAGCAATTTATCCGAAAACGATAAGCGGAATTGAAATCTATTCAGATCCTGACGTCCTTAGATATGAAGTTGGACATACAGGCGGTCTGAATTTAACAGGTGGCAGAGTTGTTATTTCTTATGAAAACGGCTATCTCCCGAGTGATCCTGTTTCGATAGGATCGGGCAGCACTCCTGCCACAGGATTCACGATTCTTCCTGAGGTGATAGACTTTAGTGTTACAGGATCGCAAGAAATTACTGTTAGTTACGAAGGTTTCAGCACATCCTTTAGAATAACAATTGGCGGAAATCCCGGCAAAGTTACTAATGGCGGCAATGGAAAACCGGGCGTAGCCGACTATAATATAATTGCATTCTTAGCCGGAGGATATTCTAACGCAGAGGTAGAAGAAATATTCCCTGCCAGTCTTCCCATTATATTTGATAACGCAAAAGCTACATCAGGAACTACTGTAGGAATCGCAGATTATAATGTTGTTGCTTTCCTTGCAGGAGGATATTCTGTAGATGACGTAAAACTTATATTCCCCACTTATAACATCATTGTTGACGAAGATTTGTGGTAGACCGACTTTAGATTTATAAACAAAGAACAATCTTTGTTATTAAATAAAATTTTAAATTATGTCTTTAAGAAAGAAAGGAAAAATTATTATTATGAAAAAAAGTGTTTTAAGAAAATTGCTTGCGATTTTTATGGCTGTATCAATGATGGCTACTTGTATAGCCGCCAGCTTAACTCTCGTATCGGCAGAGGGAATTTCAATTGAATTTGCTTCAAGACCGGCAAAACTCAGAGAATCATCTACTACTGTAGATGTAGACATCCTTGTTAAAGGATATGAAAAACTATCCACATTTTCATTCAGATTAAAGTATGACAACACTAATTTGACATTAAAAAGCACAGCAAACGGAGGAATATTCTCTGGATTTTTATCTCCTCCGATTGTAGGTTTAGCAGAACCTATCTTGAACTTTAGCGTAGGAACAGGCGACCCTGTTTCAGGAACTAATGTACTTGCTACTTTGACTTTTGACGTAACAGATCCGAAAGAAGATGAAAAATACGAAATAACATTAATTCCGCATGATGGACTTAGCTCACTTCAAACAATGGTTCCCCATCCTTCTATAGCAGGTCTTAATGTTGCTACAAACCTTGACTATACTTTAGTTCCTTATGAATTAGAAGTAGTCGGTGCAGAACCCGTATCCGCAGAGTTCGTACCCCCCACAACCAAATCCTATGTTTGGGGAACAGACGACGCACTTAACCTCGCAGGCGGTAAGTTTGTAGTAACATACGATGATGACAGCAAACAAGATGTTGATCTTACAGCTGATATGATCGATACAGATGTAACTAAGATTTTTGACACAATCGGAACATACACCATCGAGGGTAAATACACATGGGGAACTGCTGAACAGGTAGCAACATTCAAATTTGTTGTATCAGTAGTAGCTCCTGAAAAAATGTTCGGCCCCGAGAATCTCGTTGTAGACGACAGTGGTATTAAGAAGAACTATGTAGCAGGCGCTAAGATCGACCTAACCGGACTTAAAGTAAATCTTCTCATCTTTGCAGAAACCGGATGCACACATGATTGCAAGGACAAGGGCGAGATCGATGAAGATTGCACAGTATGCGTAACAATGGAACTCGATGGATCTGCATTCAGAGTAATCGAACCCGCAGACGGCTTAGCATATGTAGGCATGACAAAATTCACAATCGCACTTTTGGGCGATGACGATGTAACCTATGTTGTTGAGGGAATCGAAGTAGAAGAAGAGCCTGAGGGAGAAACAAGCACAAGCGAAACAGGCAGTGGCACAAGCACAACGAGCGACACAAGCGACACACCTCCGGGAGCTGGCGACACAACCATGATAGCTCTTTGGATCGCACTTGCTCTCCTCTCGATGGCTGCATCTGTAGTAGTTGTAAAGAGAAGAAGAAGACTCAACTAAACTAAAACCTCATAAGGGGTACTCATAGAACGGAGGGGTTTCCCCTCTGTTCTTTTGGAATATATTAACATTTGGTGATAAAAATGAAAAAGCGAATATTCTGCACAATAGCGGCCCTGCTGCTGCTCCTGCTGCCCGCATCACCCGTGACCGCCAACCCGCCGCCCATCACGACGGTGGTAACAACGTCACAGCGTGTAGTCAGAGCGGGAGAGGAGTTCACGGTCAAGGTGTCGATGGCAAACTATGGCAGTAATGCGATAGATGCGCTGGAGGGACTGCAGATCCACCTACCCGCAAGCGCCGAGTACCTGGAGTTCATCAGCCAGCGGACGGCCGACCAGAACAGGTTGCACTTCGATGGGAAGGGCCGCACGCTCGACTCGTCATTCGACAAAGGCGAGTACATCTATGTGGCATACATGAACAACCCGGGCGACAAGATCCCCAAGACCAACACCGACATATTCGAGATACGATTCCGCCTCCGCAAGGAAATACCGGTCGGCGAGCGGATAGTGCTGAACGTGCGGCACACGGTCTACACATTCAAAGCGGGGAACAAGCTGCAGGCGGAGTATGTGCCGGCGGCGATCATCGGGCTCCCACGCAAGGGCGATGTAAGCTTGGACGGATTCGTGGATGCGAGCGATTCGCTGCTGATACGGGACGATATTTTGGGCAGGGCGAACCTCTGCGAATACGCCCGCGCGGCAGCCGATATAAACAACGACGGACACATTAACATCTTTGATTTAATAAAAGTCAGGGATATAATTTTAAGATAAACAGGAGATGAAGACCGTGAAAAAAATCATAGCCGGATTAGCGGCGATAATAATGGCGGCCGCCATGTTCAGCATAACGGCGCTGGGGCAGACCGAGATTCAGCTGAAACTCACCCCGTCACAAACCATGCTGGGTGCAGGGAACGAGCTGACCATCACCGTTTCTATGGAAAACTACAGCGACACCGCCATCCCGAACATCATGGGCATACAGATTAACCTGCCGATCGATCAGGAATACTTTGAATTTGTCAGCGGATCGGGCAGAATACTTCTACCCGCAGATGTTAGGGACGAGGCCGAATTGGCATACGCAGCCATAGACGGGGTAAAATTTCTCTATATGCACATGGAACCCGACTACCCCCTAAGCAGAAACACCAAGGATATTTTCAGTTTTCGAGTAAGACTGAGGAAAAACATACCCGATGGCACGACCCGAACCTTCACCTGCGATGCGCTGGCAGCCATCAACGGCGATGAGGGCGTTCCGGTGGTGGTAGAACCGGCCGTTGTCAGCCACGATCCCGATGCTCCCCCGCCGCCGCCCGTTACATCGCAGAACAATCAACCCCCGGGCGGAGGAGGCCCCGTCATACACAATCCGGACAACAAGCCTATCGATATTATATACAATGAGGACGGCACCATCACTCTGATCGGCGATGACCTCAGCGGAATATCGGTTGAGTATGTTCGAGACGGTGAAACCACAACGGTCACATTCGACGACGACAACAATAACGTCATACTGCGTGACGATGACGATGGCGTTGTGGCGTTCAATCCCCAGGGTGAAGTGATAGAAAAGTTTATATACATCACAATGCCAGCAAGCAAATGGCCGATAATCATCAGTGCCGCCGTGTTGCTTGCAGCCATTACCTTCTTTGCCGTAACGATAATAATTATAATAACAAAAAAGAAATCAGGCAATACTATCTCTGCGCAGGACGTTAATGTCGATAAGAAAGATGACGAATCCGATGAAGCAGAATCACCGGAAGTGGAATGATTCACCACACTATTATAATGGAGGTTTTTAAAAATGAAAGGAATTATTCTTGCAGGGGGAAGCGGTACCCGCTTGTATCCGCTTACTTTGGTTACGAGCAAACAGCTTCTACCCGTATACGACAAGCCTATGATCTATTATCCGCTTTCGGTGCTTATGTTGGCCGGAATACGAGACATTCTTATCATCTCTACCCCATATGACCTGCCGTCTTTCAAAAAACTGCTTGGAAACGGGGAGAAGTTTGGTATCAATCTGTCCTATGCCGAGCAACCCTCGCCGGACGGATTGGCTCAGGCTCTCATCATCGGGGAAGAGTTTGTCGGCGGTGAAAAATGCGCAATGATTTTAGGCGACAATATCTTTTACGGCAACGGACTTTCATCGATACTAAAGCAGGCGGCGGATAGCGATAACGCCGTTGTGTTCGGGTATTATGTCGATGATCCGGAGAGGTTTGGAGTAGCTGAGTTTGACAGAAGTAACAAGGTTATTTCCATTGAAGAAAAGCCGGAAAACCCAAAATCAAACTATGCCGTTACGGGGCTGTATTTTTACGATGGCAAGGCGGCTGAGTACGCCAAATCGCTCAAGCCGAGCAAACGTGGCGAGCTTGAAATAACCGATCTCAACCGTATTTATCTTGAAGAGGGGCGTCTTGAGATGCAGCTGCTCGGACGGGGGTTCGCATGGCTCGATACCGGGACGGTTGACACCCTGCTCGAAGCGAGCGAGTTTGTCCGTCTCATAGAAAAGCGGCAATCGATTAAAATCTCGGCCCCTGAAGAAATATCCTACATAAAGGGATGGATAGACAAGGAAGGATTGCTTGAACGCGCTAAGGCATACGGAAAATCGCCCTATGGCGAGTATCTCGTCAAGGTGGCCAAGAACAGGATAAGGTACTGAATGGAGTAAAAGCATCCTTGTTCCATGTACAAAAACGTAAAGATAAACACGGTCACCGCATTTACTTTTTTGTTCTCTTTAACCACGAAATACACAAAAATCACGAAATGTTTATTGAGGACGGTATGCACGGATAGCAGACCACCCCGTCAAACACTATCGCAACTTTGTTGCGAGTGTTTGCCACCCCTCCCCAGAGGGGAATTGGAAATTATAGTATGCAAGCCCCATTCCCCTCTGGGGAG